>NZ_JBHYCW010000031.1:0-36647 GCF_051861365.1 Sediminibacterium sp.
TTTTTTCATAACGACCTCCTTTTTAAAGTTAACAATTCTGTCAACTTTTAAGTGGCCGAACTTTGGGGGAGCTTACACTGTCACCCTAAAAAACGACACTGCAAAACTCGACTGACAAACAAAACATCGACAATTGCCAACGCTTCGTAAAATTAAAAGAGGTGCAAGCCAACACACAAAGCCAACGCTTTTGCACCACATTTAATTTTACCCAACCGCACAAGAACAGACATCAAAAAAAGCACAAAAACTTTGGGCATTTAAAAAATTTATCGTAATATTGCAATATTAAATTTGACAATAATAATGGGAGCGACAAAAACGGACCACTTTACTGACCAACAAAACCAGATTGCGACCATCGCAAAAGCTTTGGGACATCCTGCAAGAGTGGCGATTATCGAATATCTTTTAACCGTGGACACTTGCATTTGTGGCGATATTGTTAACGAGTTGCCATTGGCACAAGCTACCGTTTCGCAACATTTGAAAGAACTAAAAAACGCAGGGCTCATCAAAGGCAATATTGAAGGCAACGCCATTTGTTATTGTATTGACGAAAACACGTTTAGCATTTTAAAGACATATTTCTCTAACATCATTACAAAAGTTATGGAACAAAAATGCTGTTAACTTTTTTTTAAATTAAACAATCGTAATATTGCAATAAAACAAATTAAATTTTCAAAATAATGAAACTATCAAACATCAAAGAAATTTTACCAACATTGGAAAATGTGGAATTTCAACTCGAAAACGGAGCTTTTGTACCGGAACATTTTCACGTTACAGAAGTGGGACAAATCACTAAAAACTTTATCGATTGCGGTGGTGTAATCCGTACCGAAAAAGTGGTCAACTTTCAACTGTGGAATGCAGACGATTTTGAGCATCGCTTAAAACCAACCAAACTTTTAAACATCATCCAACTTTCGGAAGAAAAATTGGGTATCGAAGATGCAGAAATTGAAGTGGAATACCAAAGCGACACCATCGGAAAATACGACTTGGAGTTCAACGGAAAAACATTTGTAATGAAAAGCAAAACCACGGCTTGCTTGGCACAAGATGCTTGTGGTATTCCATCTGAAAAACAAAAGAAAAATTTGACTGAATTGAATGTAAATCAAGCCAATGCTTGCACACCTGGTGGAGGTTGTTGCTAAATTCAATATAAAAAATAAAATTAATTCATAATTTATATCAAGATGAACATTGCATTATTCAGCGACATTCACGCTAATTTACCTGCATTAGAAGCATTTTTTGCAGATGTGGAAAAGAGAAATCCAGACAGTATGTATTGTTTGGGCGATTTGGTGGGCTATAATATTTGGCCAAACGAAGTGGTAAACGAAATCCGTAAAAGAAAAATACCAACCATCGCAGGAAATTACGATTTTGGCATTGGAAGAATGAGCAACGAATGCGGTTGTGCTTACAAAACAGACATCGAAAAAGACAACGGAAACATCTCTATTTCATTCACCAATTCTTTGATGAAAGAGGAAGAAAGAGCCTATTTGCGTACACTTCCAGCTCATATCAAAGTAGAATTTCAATTGAATGAAGATAAATTGAATTTGCTTTTGGTACACGGAAGTCCGTGAAAAATAAACGAATATCTTTTTGAAGACCGTGAAGAAAAAAGTATGCTTCGCATTATGGAGCAAGCCGATGCAGATATTTTGTGTTTCGGACATACACACAAACCGTATCACAGAATTTTAAATTCGGGAATTGATGGACAAAATCATTTCAGACACGCCATCAATATTGGTTCGGTAGGAAAACCAAAAGACAGTGATGTAAGAGGCGGTTATGTGATGCTTACCATAAATGAACAAAGCTCTGTATTGGATAAAGACAGCATCAGTGTAGAATTTATACGCTTTGATTATGATATTGAACGAGCAGCAAAAGCAGTAGAGGAAAGTCCGCTACCCAACGAGTATGCAGACAATTTAAGACGTGGTTATTAATCATTAAAAATGAAGAAATGAACATTCCAAACGATTTATTCTATTCCAAAGAACATACTTGGGTGCGTATAGAAAATAATATTGGAACAATTGGTATTACAGATTTTGCCCAAAGTGAATTGGGCGAAATCGTGTATGCCGATGTGCCAAATGTTGGCTATAATTTTAAACAAGACGAAGTTTTCGGTTCTGTTGAAGCCATTAAAACCGTGAGTGATTTATTTATGCCTTTGTCTGGAAAAGTACTTGAAACCAACAAATTACTTTTAAAAGAACCAACATTGGTAAACAGCGAACCTTTTGAAAATGGCTGGATGATAAAAATAGAAATTGAAAACAGCCAAGAAATTGAAAATTTATTAACAGCGGAACAATACGCTAACCTTACAAACAGATAGAAAATGCAACCAAAACTAAAATTCCTAGACCGATACCTCACGCTTTGGATTTTCCTCGCAATGCTTTTAGGTGTTGGTTTGGGCTATGTTTTTCCAAATATTTCAAACGTTACCAACTCACTTTCTGTTGGTGCAACCAATATTCCATTAGCAATTGGACTAATTTTAATGATGTATCCACCTTTGGCAAAAGTGGATTATTCGTTATTACCAATGGCGTTTAAAGACAAAAAAGTAATGTCTGTTTCGCTGATATTAAACTGGATAATTAGCCCGATTTTAATGTTTGTTCTCGCCATTATTTTCCTCAAAAATGAGCCCGATTATATGGTGGGTTTAATCTTGATTGGCTTGGCAAGATGTATTGCAATGGTGATTGTATGGAGTGATTTGGCAAAGGCAAACAGAGAATATACAGCTATGTTAGTGGCTTTAAATAGCATTTTTCAATTGGTGTTTTATAGTTTTTATGCTTGGCTTTTCATCAATATTTTACCTCAAAAAATGGGTTTCGGAAATTTCAATATTTCTGTACCAATGAAAGATGTTGCCGAAAGTGTTTTTATTTATTTGGGCATTCCGTTTTTGGCGGGGTTTTTAAGTCGCTATTTTTTAATAAAATCGAAAGGCATTGAATGGTTCAACAGGAAATTTATTCCAGCCATTTCGCCCATTACTTTGTACGCTTTGCTTTTTACCATTGTATTAATGTTCAGCTTAAAAGGCGATAAAATTTTAGAATTACCAATGGATGTGGTAAAAGTTGCGATTCCGTTAGTCATCTATTTTGTATTAACTTTTTTTGTGAGTTTCTTTATCAGCAAAGCATTAAAAGTACCTTACGACAAAAACGCATCGATTGCATTTACCGCCACAGGAAACAATTTTGAGTTAGCCATTGCCGTTGCCATTGCCGTTTTCGGATTACATTCGCCACAAGCATTTGTAGGCGTTATTGGGCCATTGGTAGAAGTGCCTGTTTTGATTTTGTTGGTAAGAGTGAGTTTCTGGTTAAAGAAAAAATATTATTCAGACAATGTGAGGTAATAGACAAACCAAAATCCCACGCTTTTGGTAGCACATTTGCATTTTTAGACAACGCCCAAAGCCAACAAAAAATGCAAAAGAGCTACCAATCCAACGCACCACAGCCCGACAAAATAAAAGGCCAAACAACGATGCGAAAAGAAGGGCGAACAGCTAACAAGGTATTGGCGTAATGGCGGCTGAAGTGCTAAATTCAAGTTCAGTTCTTCGATTAACTTTTGTACAAAGATGAACATTTGTGCTTCGATTTCCGCCACTACGCCAATACCAAAACCGTTAGCCGCTATTTTACCGTTTAAATTTCTAAGAAAAGCTGTACTTTTAATCCTCAAGAGATACAAGATGTCTAAAGAAGAAATTAAATACGAAATCAGCAAGGTTCTGGATCATTTTTCAGCCAAAGCTTTGGCTGAACTTTTGGCATTTTTAAAAGAATTAGATTCAAAGCATCAATCCGGGCCCTCAACCGATTCTTTGCTAAGCAGAATTCTTACTGAAGACAAAGAGTTATTAGCGAAACTGGCCCAATGATTTCTTTCCACGAAGTTGAAAATATTCATCGACTCCTTATTTCTGAATTTGGTGGCTCACACGGCATCAGAGATAAAGAATTATTAGACTCCGCTTTAGCCAGACCTTTTCAAACATTCGACGGAAAGGAACTTTACTCTACTCCTATAGACAAAGCCGCCTCATTAATCGAAAGTATTCTTATAAATCATCCGTTCGTTGATGGTAACAAAAGAACAGGTTACGTTTTAATGCGACTGTTGTTATTAGGCAATGACATAGACATAAATGCTACTCAAGAAGATAAATACGCTTTTGTTATCAGCATTGCCTCTGGTCAATCAGAATTTGATGACATTATCAGCTGGCTAGCTTCGCATACAATTAAAATTAGCGGCTAACAAGAGGCTTTGCAAAAGTGGGGCGACAGAATTTGGCCCATCAGCAGTAAGAATTCTGACCCGTCTTCAGTAATTTAGCTTAAGCTAATCGGGTCTTTAGTGACCAAGACGGCAGCAGGAATTCTATTTCCCAACCTTCGCAAAGCCCTTTACGTTAGCAGTAATATCATAAAACCGGTTACAAAAAAGAAACACGACCGAAAAACATAAATTCGTAGCATATAGACATCAATAATGGAGAATCGTTTTACGGAACTAATTTGGCTTATAAAATAATCACGGACTAAGTCAACGAAAGAATTACGATTTCACTACATTTGATAGTATCAAATGATACTATCAAATGAAGCCCCCTTACAACATAACAGGCGAAATTGTTAGGTTGGTTAGTGAAATCTCGCATAAGATTGGAGAGGTAAACGCAAGCTTTCTAACTAAACAGTCACCCGAGTTACGTAAGACAAATCGTATCAGAACAATTCAAGCCTCTCTAGCAGTAGAGGGAAACACTTTATCTGTTGGACAGATTACGGCGATCATTGAAAACAAAAAAGTTCTGGGTCCGTCAAAAGATATTCAAGAAGTTACCAATGCCATTGAAGTGTACAATCAACTCAACAAGCTGAACCCCTTCAGCGAAAAATCTTTTTTGTTAGCACATAAAATATTAATGAGCGGTTTAATTAAAAATTCGGGCAAGTATCGAACTTCTGGCGTTGGGATTGTAAAAGGCTCTCATCTTGCTCATTTAGCACCACCCGCTAGTAATGTTTCTTTCTTAATGAAAGACTTATTTACCTACCTAAAAAAAAGTGATGAACTCATGCTTATTAAAAGCTGTGTGTTTCATTATGAAATGGAATTTATTCATCCATTCTCTGATGGTAACGGCAGAATGGGAAGACTTTGGCAAACGCTTCTATTAATGAATGAATATCCTTTGTTTGAATTTCTACCGTTTGAAACGCTGATCAGTAAAAATCAAAAAAAATATTATCATGCGCTTTCTACCAGTGACAAACAAGGTAATTCAACTTTTTTCATAGTGTTTATGCTTACAATTTTGAGCGAATCGCTTGATGAATTACTTGCAGAAAGACCTGGTCCACTCTCTAGTGCTGACAGAATTCGCATTTTTCTGTCAAACGGAATTCAAGAGTTTACGCGAAAAGATTATTTAGGTTATTTCAAAACGATTTCGTCGGCAACAGCCAGCCGTGATTTAGCAATGGCCGTAAAAGATCGCCTGATTAAAAGAATAGGCGATAAGAACAAAACTGTTTATCAAATAAAAGATACGCTTACTCACAACTGATGCTGCTGCGCATACAACACCATCATCGCCGTATTTTTCAGATCCAGCTTTCTTAGAATGTTTCTACGATGGGTGTCTACCGTATACGTACTCAAAAATAATTTTTCCGCTATTTCATGACTGGTCAACCCTTGTGTGATCAGGTGGATGATTTCTTTTTCCCGCTTGCTCAGCACATCTTCATGTTTGGCGGTGGTGGGCTTTTCCGGTGCCCACATGAAGATTTCTTGTCCCGCTACCGACTCCTGTATGGCTTCCAGTAATTCGTCTGAAGAAAGGTTTTTGATTAAATAGCCTTTTACACCCGCTGTCTTACACTGATAAATAATATCATTATCATGTTCCATGCTCAATATCAGAATAATGGCTTTCGGAAATTCTTGTAAGATGGTGGCTGCTACTTCTGAGCCTTTTCCATCCGGCAAATGATAATCCAACAACAACACTTCCGGTTGCTTCGCTTTGAATAGGGCAATGGTTTCTGCCGCACTGTGCGCCGCTCCTGACCATGTAATCCAATCAATCTCTTTGGTGACACTTTGTATACCTTCTGCAAAAATTTTGTGATCATCTGCAATGGCAACACTTACTTTTCTCATGTTATCTTTTTTCGTTTTCCATAGATACATCAATAATAACCGTAGAACCGAGGTGACTGGAATCCAAATTTATCTTTCCATTCATATACTGCACACGCTGTCGAATACTTTTCCAGCCAATCCCTTCTTCTTTTCCTCTATCAAATCCTTTGCCGTTATCTTCTACCAGCAAAGTTAGTTTGTTCATTTTTTCATCTTCCCAAATCTCTATCGTTACTTCTGAAGCTTCTGCATGTTTTTTGATATTGTGTAGCAGCTCCAAAACAATTCTATACAATGCCGCCTCTGTTCGCAAAGGATATCTATTCTTCAATTGACTTGTATACCGAATCTTATAGCCTTCTCCACTGTTCCATCTGGCAACCGTTTTTTCCAATATTCTATCCAATCCTTGTTCCTGCAGTTGTACAGGCATTAGATCGTGCGCGATATTACGAAGATCTGTTACCGCCATATCCAACTGTTCTCCTATCCAATGTTGCGTTTGCGGGTCTGATTTTAAACGATGATCCGCTCCAATTCTGATGCTCCCTAACAAGCCTCCCAATCCATCATGCAATTCCCGAGCCAATCTGTTTCTTTCTTCCTCTTGTGTTTGTATCATCTTATCTGCTACTTCCCTTTTTTCTTTTTCCAACGCCTGCATCGCCAGGTCTTTTTCTTTTTTATACAGGTTGTATCGTTGTGAAAGACCAAAGGATAAAATAGTACTCTCTCCTAAAAAACCAACCGGAGAGCCATACATATTTGCAAAGAACATCCAGTTGCCGCCAAGATTGTACTGCGACAAGAGCAATAGTAAAATATACACTCCGAAAAAACCCAATGCCGATAAAAAGAAAAGAGCCAATGTTTTTTGTTTGGCATAGCTTTTCCAGATAAAGAGAATGATAAGCACCAGTGCCCCAATCCAAATAATATTCATGCTGGTAAGAAACACATAGCGCATGATTGTTGAACTGTTAGAATAATCTGTGACCAATAAGCCAACACTGGAGATCACCATTAACAACTGAACAATTCTGATCGCCCTTCTATACAAGGGCTGTGTGTTTTGTATGGTAAAAAACCTTGCGGTTAATTCCAGTAAAAAGATATAAGAGATGTTGGAGAAAAAGGGGCGCGCTTTGGCCGTAAAATCTGTCCATTCCGGCCAGAAATATCGAAATCCCATTCCCCATTGTGAAACAATCCATAAAACAGAAAAAGAAACATAGAGGATATAAAAAAAATGAATCGGGTCTTTGAGTGAGATCCAAAGAAATAAATTCAGCATCAACAGCAATACGATCCACCCCAAGAACATCCCATGAAAGAAATTTCTATTGGCGAGATAGGGGGCCAATGCTGTTTCTCCGATCAACCTTAATGGTATGTTGAGTGATTCTCCCTTCTTGTCTACACGCATCAAAATACGTTGCTGTTTTGGTTCTATAGGAAACCAGTAATCGGGATCATCGAAAATCCTTTTTGCATAAGGATAGTAGTCGCCCGATACATAGGTTTGCTTCCATTTCCCGTTTTCTTCTTCATAAATACGGAGATCATTGATATGCGGATTGGCAATTTGTAACCAGCTCTTTTCTGTCGGTGAAATGTTGGTCAATACCCACCAACGATATTGAGTAAATCCTGCGTTGAAAAATCCATCTGTAATTTTTTCAGGGTGTTTCTGTATTTGGTCAAATGCTATTTCCGGCGAATAATTAGCAGAATCCGGCGTGACTAAAAATTCGGGCGTCATTAACCGGTCACTAAACTGCGTAAGCCTATAAGCACCAAACATGGTGAATAGAAAGAGCATGATAGCTCCGCTTATAAGAAGGAGTTTATTACTATTGGATCTTAAAAACATATTGGGGTGAAAATCCGTACCATAACAATACGAAAAAAGCCCGGAATCCGGGCTTTTTGTTTGACTGTTTTATTGGTAAGCAGGTGGATGCATCTCGTCCCATCCGGTTGCTTGTTGATAGGCTTTTGCTGCAGCCAGTATACTCGCTTCGTCAAATAATTTTCCGATGAGGGTAATACTGGTAGGCGTATTGAATCTTTTATCAAACCCCGTTGGAAAACAGACCACCGGATGTCCGGTGAGATTGGTGATGGCCGATTGGTTTCCGCTCCCCCTTGTTGGACAAATAATCACATCAAACTGATTGATGACTTCATTTACTTTTTGCATCAGTAGTAAACGATGTCTGTTGGCGTTGATGTATTCAACCGCGGGAATCAATCTTGATACACGGAAAGTATTCGGCCAATCAAATGAAAATTGTCGGGTCATTAAATCATCAATGTCTTTTCTGGTAAAATCATCAAATGCAGCTGCACATTCTGCGCTAATCACCACATCCATAATATTGAATGGATACACTGCACTATCCGGGAAATCGACCGGAATCAATTCTACCCCCATGTTGCGATAGGCTTCAAGCACTTTCAATTCTGTTCTGCTCGTATCTGTAATTCTATCGAAATAATTTTTAGCATAACCGATACGCATTTTTTTGATGTCTGTATTCGGCTTGTAATTGAATGGCATGTTCACCGCACTCTTGTCTTTCCCATCTGTCCCTTTGATATAATAATAAACGATGGCGGCATCTTCAGCACTTCTGCAAATTGGACCCGCTTTGTCCAAACTCCAGCTCAATGTCATCGCTCCCGAACGACTGATAGCCCCGAATGTGGGTCTCAGTCCCGTGGCTCCACAAGTAGATGATGGTGAAATGATGGAACCCCAGGTTTCTGTGCCGATAGCAAAAGGAACAAGCCCCGCTACTGTTGCTGATGCAGAACCCGCCGATGATCCGGATGATCCGAATCTTGTGTTCCATGGATTTTTGGTTCTACCGCCATACCAATAATCACCCATGGCCAATGCGCCGAGTGTAAACTTGCCTACCAAAACCGCTCCCGCTTCTTTTAGTTGTGTGTACACATACGCGTCTTCGTCTATCACTTGATCCTTATATGGTTCAGCTCCCCATGTTGTTTTGGTTCCTTTTACGGCAAACAGATCTTTGAGTCCATAAGGAATCCCGTGTAGTGGGCCGCGGTATTTTCCCGCAGCTATTTCCGCATCAGCCTTGGCCGCCTGTTCGAGGGCAATGGATTCAGTAATGGATATCACACACTGCAAGCTGTCGCCGTATTTTTTGATACGATCGATAAAGAATTTTGTAAGCTCCGCAGAACTAATCTTTTTATTCTTGATCAGTGATGCCAATTGTGGAATGCTGTACCAAGCCAATTCGTTTTTGTTCGCAGGTAAAGAAACATTCTTGGGAATACCCCAATCTATTTTTTCTTGTTTGGTATTGAATTGCATCCCCGGAAGAATAGCGCTGTGTGCAAATGCCGGCTGTGTGCTGTTATTCAGACTCTGTTGGTGCATGCGCTGAAACACCGTTACATTTTCTTTCACGCCTGCATACATGGTATCGATTTCTTTCTGTGTAAAATTCAGATCGAATAATCGAGCGGCGGCAGGAATATCTTTTTTAGATAGCGTGTCTTGCGCCTGAGCTTCAGCGCCAACAAAAAGCGCCAAACAAATCCAAAAAAATCTCATGGTATTCTATATTATTAGTTTTTAAAACAATTTCATTTTCTACTTACTTGTTTCTTGGAACTTCCTTCTTGATTCTTTATTCATCATTCTTTATTCTTCTCACCCAAAGATATTCATCCAATAAAACATTGTTTTTGATAATGGCTTTTTGTCGTATCGCTTCCAGATAAAATCCATTCTTCTGTAACACACGCATGGATGCTTTGTTGTGTTGAAAGGTATTGGCTTCTATTCTTACAACATCCATTTGCTCCTCCACATATTTACAAATGAGTTTACAAGCTTCAGTAGCAATGCCCTTTCCCCAATAAGGTTCACCAATAAAATATCCAATCTCTATATTTTTTTTGTAAACATCTTCTTTCAAAATGCAGCCTGTTCCTCCTACTAGTTTTTCATCAGCGATAATGGCAAAATTTAATGGCGGGTTTTCTGCCGCTGTTTTTGCGATCCATTGCATAGCATCGCTGACGGTATATGGACTTGGAAAAAAATCCCTTACTTGGTTCCAGATGTTTCTGTTATTGGCTACTGACGCCAATGCTTGAGCGTCTTGCATTCGCCAACGTCTCAATTCAACGGTCATCATCCTGCTTTTTAATAGAGCGGTTTAAATATTCACTGTAATCCGGTAATTGTGTTTCGTATTCTTCGTGCATGAAGGGTGATGTAATCAGAAAGTCTGCGGTTGCTCTATCGCAGGCCATGGGTATATTCCACAAAACACATAAACGAAGCAGGGCTTTTACGTCGCTATCATGTGGTTGTGCTTCCATGGGATCCCAGAAAAAGAACATCATGTCTATTTCTCCATTAGCGATCATGGCGCCAATTTGTTGATCGCCGCCCATCGGACCACTCATGAGTTTTCTAACCGGACGATCGATCTTTTCTTCAATAATTCTTCCGGTTGTTCCTGTTGCAAACAGCTCATGTTTTGATAAAACGGTTCTGTTATGAACCACCCATTCCATCAGGTCGGCTTTTTTATGATCGTGAGCAACCAGCGCAATTCTTTTTCGCTTGCCCAATTTTTTTATTGCAGTCATCGTTTCTTCTTGATACGTTTTACCGCATTAAGGTAACCGATTTTTAGTTGTGGTTTCGTGTTATTTTATATTGAACTGCGCAATATGCCAGCAAAGGGTGTAACAAAATTATCAACAAGAGGATCGACGATTTTACATGCAGCATCGATAAAAGAATCGTCAATAAGATCAGGTATAATGGATACACTATGAGTAATATGCCAAACATGACAGAATCAAAAAAAACGGTGCCTTTTGTTTTTGCATAGACCGCTTTCTTAATGAGCGTATACAATGGAATATGCAAAAAGAATCCGATCAATGCAGGAATGGCGAGCGGTATTCGATAATGGGTCTGAGACACGCGCGGTATTTGTATGATTCCGGATATTTGTTGATAGAGTCTCTCATTAAAATATTGAAAATTCTTAGCATCATCTTCATAGGGCAAGAGCTGCTTCGCTTCAATGGGTTCTGCTAAATGAAGTCTGATATGTTTACCAAAAGCGGTAAAGCTGTTATACGATACAGTAACGGGCATCACACGGAGTGGATGTTGTGCTTTTATAACCGATAAAGCAATTCTGGCCGCCCCCTTTTTAAAGGGTTGAAGACTATGCGTATGCAAACAAATGCCTTCAATAAAAATCAGCACGATCTTGTTTTGTTGTAATAATTCGGCAGAACGTTCAATGGCATACTCGTTTTTGTGCAGGTTTTCTCTTCCCTCGCTGATCCGGTAAATCGGGATCATGTGTAAGAGTCTGAGCAAACGGTTGTGCCAGGGTTTCCGAAACGCATCGCCCCGGGCCAAAAAGTGGATCGGTTCTTTAAAATGGGCGGCAATGATGATGGCATCCAAGAATGAGTTAGGATGGTTTGCCACCAATAATAGGGGGCCTTTTTGCTCTAAGTATTGCGGGTGTATGATTTCCTTGTTTACACAAAATATGCGCAACGCGAGTCGTATTGGCAGTTTGATGAGGAAATACAACAATGGGTGAATTTTCTATAAAGTAAGCCTATGTTTCTTTTATTCGCTTGAAAATCAATGAAAAATCGATGTTTAATTAGTTGTTTTCTAATTAATAATAGTAGAACACTTAAAAGAGGTGTTCTTTTATATACAAAAGCCGCTTTCTTTCGAAAGCGGCTCATTTACTAACCCATCTCAAAAAACAGATTTATGCTTCATTCGTAGCCCTGGCTTCTGCCACTTTGGCCCTGATCTTGGCTTCAATTTCGTTAGCGAGTTCGGGGTTATCATGCAGTAATGTTTTTACCGCATCTCGACCCTGACCCAGTTTATTGCTCTCATAGCTGAACCAGCTACCGCTTTTTTGTACGATGCCAAGTTCAACGCCCATATCAATGATCTCTCCCATTTTACTGATACCGCCACCAAAAATGATATCGAATTCGGCTGCGCGGAATGGGGGAGCTACTTTATTTTTTACAACCTTTACTTTCACGCGGTTACCCACGGCTTCATCACCATCTTTGATCTGCGTCATTCTACGGATATCCAGACGAACCGATGCATAGAATTTTAATGCATTACCGCCGGTGGTGGTTTCCGGATTACCGAACATGACACCAATTTTTTCACGCAGCTGATTGATGAAAATGCAGACGGTATTGGTTTTATTAATTGTTGCGGTTAATTTTCTCAATGCCTGACTCATCAAACGAGCTTGCAGACCCATTTTGCTATCGCCCATTTCGCCCTCCAATTCACCTTTTGGAACCAATGCGGCAACAGAGTCAATTACGACTACATCCAATGCTCCGGAGAGAATCAAGCGATCTGCGATCTCTAATGCCTGCTCGCCATAATCCGGTTGAGAGATCAACAGATTATCTACATCTACACCCAATTTCTGCGCATAGCTGCTATCAAATGCGTGTTCCGCATCAATGATGGCACACATGCCTCCTTTTTTTTGCGCTTCGGCAATAACGTGTATAGCAACCGTTGTTTTACCGGATGATTCCGGTCCATATATTTCGACGATCCTTCCTTTAGGTAATCCACCAACGCCTAGCGCCGTATCCAGACCGATGGAGCCCGTGGAGATCACTTCCATCGCATCCTGCGTGCGTTCGTTCATCATCATCACACTTCCTTTTCCAAAATCCTTATCGATCTTGTCGATCGTCAGCTTCAGCGCTTTTAATTTTTCTGCGTTACTCATGGTTTTTTGTTTTTTGAGATAAATGGGATTGTAAAAATAATCCTTTTTTTGAATTAAACTAATTTTTTTAGTAAAATTTAGCTAATTCATTTAGTTGAACCCGTTTTCTCCTTGTGAGGACATAAAAGTAGGGGTTTCGGTTCTTGCTGTTATAGCGTATTTATACGCATTTTTCTGACAATGCGCGCGTGTTGCTAATGGGCTCAAGCAACAATATAACTTGAGGCTTGTAATAGGCCGCTGATTTTCATGATCATCATGATTTACGCGGATTGGATGGTGCTTGTAGCTTGCCGCCTGAAGCTTACAGCTAATAAGTATTCGGCATATTCTCATCCACACAAATAATATGGGCCGCAGATTTTCATGATCATCATGATTTACGCGGATTGGATGGTGCTTGTAGCTTGGGGCCTGAAGCTTGCCGCTAATAAGTATTCGTCATATCCTCATCCACACAAATAATAAAATCAGCTTTTCCGATGTGTTCTTTATCGAGTTGATGAATATTCTTTTGTGATACCGTACTAATGGTTACGATTTTCAAAGATGGATTTTGTTTTTTCAGGTACCAATTGATGCCATCATAATAATCGGAATGATACGCGCCATTATAATGAATCAGTAATGTTCCGGGACGATGGTACTTCAATATAAAAAAAGCCATGGTCGCATCTTTCAACGCTTGTGCTTTGGGTAAATTTTCACCGCCATGTCCACCCATCATTTCGATCATTTTTTTGTAGCCGGGTAATTCTGCATCATAAGCAATGGGCAAGGGGGCCATCCATGTTTTTTCTTTGGCAGATATCGTATCCAATACTGCAAATCCACCCCTCGACACCATCGATGCATATCTTCTCGGAACATTGGTAGCAGCAAACGCAATTTTATTTTCTTTCGCAAAATTCACCAATGGGGCATAATCTGTTGGATAGTTTTTCCAGAGTCTGGCCATCGAATCCAATTGTTTTTGTTTGATGGTACCGGCCAAGTATAAATCAAGCGCTTCCTGATTGTCTTGTTCAAACATTTCCGCCCCTAAGACAAGCTCTCTTTTTTCTTTTAGGTCTTTGGTCACTTCCAATTGCAGCCAGTGTGCGATAGCATTGTTGTGGTATTCACCAAAGAGCAACACATCTTTATCGGTTAATCGCTTCAGCATTTTTTCATAGCTGAGTTTTTTCCCTTTCGCATCATACAATACATAAGGCTGCTTTTTTTGTGCGAATAGAGAAAGAGAAAGCAAGAGTGTTGTTATCAAAAAAATGTGCTTCATACCATGCAATGTAAACAAAAACCCTGTGCCGTACTCCGTTCCTCTGTGGCAAAAAAACCACGGAGATACACAGAGTACGGCACAGAGTTGCGCAGAGGCTTTAGCGATTGTATTCGCTTCGCCAGTGGAATTGCTTTTCGGCGAGGCGATATTGTTTGTTGGTTCGTTTGAGTCTTACAAAAACCGTGTCTCCTTTCACAGGACCACGTAAAAGAATAGTGCCACTATCGGGTATAGAATATTTGAGTGTAAACAAACTATCTGATTGTTTGCCGGCCCACCTGAACTCGATCTGTTGTTGGGTACTGTCTACAAAATAGCCGAAATAAGACCTTCCATAAGCCTTTCTGAACAAAGTATCTGAACTGATCATGCTGCCCGTGATTCCGGGTTGTAGAATGAATTGGGTCCATCGTGTTGAGTCTCCAACAATTGCCGGAATGGTATCCTTATTGATCACAAAATCAGCTACATCATAAATACCGGAACGAATGGGTTTTTGATCACTTGTATTTTGCATATCAACATAGCGCTGATAGTTGAAATAAGTGGGAACGATAATAATAAGGATCACAAATAAACCCTTCAATACATAACGAGTGACGCGCTGCCATTTTTTGGTAATCGTTATCTCATATAAACTACTTATTGGCGCAGTTTGATTGAATACAAAAAACGAGAGTATTCTTTTATATTCCTGCAACACCAGAAAAAGAGACATCACTACAAGATGTGTAGAAAATAGCTTTACCGGAATATCATAGCTATAGTTCATCGCCATTACATTGGTAAATACTGCCAGCGATACCATGGCGCCCAGTGTAACCGTTTTTCGATTGAATAATAATAATCCGGCGAACACTTCTGCTACTCCGGAAAAAACCTGATAGGGTGTAGAATAACCAATAAACATCCATGAAAAACGCATCGGCAAATATTCTCCTAGGGGTGTAGCGAGTTGACTCAAAGAAGGAAATATCATTTGCAATGCAAAAATCTTGATGATACCATAACCAAAACAAGTCATGGCTACTTGGTAACGAACGACTGTTACCAATAAATAATTCCAGCGTGGGTACGCTGATTTATTTCTGTCTACCAACGACCATATTGCTGCTGCTATCAGAGAAAATAATGTAAAGAACCAGAGATGTGTCCAAGCCCAAGATGTATCGCCACTTCCATTGAGTGGCACTAGCTCTTTGTATACTTTGAATATAAATCTATTTGCAAACTGAACGAGCTGATCTTGCAGCCAATACCAGGGAACCGTGACTTCTGCTACATATGGAATGTTCTCCAGCCATGTCCATGGGGCAATCGAGATCATCAAATAGATAAAGAAAAAACGGAAGAGGAATTTTTGTGTGAAGCTCCAGCTGGTATTCATACGCGTTGGTTGGTTGGTTGTATGAATTTAATAAAAAAGGCGGAGGATGTTTTACTATCCTCCGCCTATTGTTTATTTATTGCCACAGAGGGCACAGAAAATCACTGAAAAAGATATTACCAACCGATTCCATAATCTTCTCCATGATTGCTGCTGCCTCCCCAGAAACTACCATGTCTCCAATCAAACCAAATCGCATTGATGGGGCCGCTGGTGCGGTCTTCGAAACTGAGTGTATAGCCCATGCTACGCAATTCTTTTCTTACCCAATCCGGAGTATTACTATGTAATAAAAGATTTCCTGCCCGCGGTGCACGGTCTGATGTTTTATTACCGCCAAGCGATAACCACAATTGATTGGTGTTGATGTTTGCTGCTTCACTCGCTTCTTGTACGGTCATTCCAAACTCAACCATATTCAGGAAAAACTGTAAAAGGTTTTGATCTTGCGTATCTCCTCCCTGTACCGCAAATGATAGCCATGGTTTTCCATCTTTCAGTGCCATAGATGGGGTGAGTGTTACACGCGGTCTTTTTCCCGGTGCTACTACATTGAATGGATTGATCGTTGAATCCAATACAAAACTCTGCATGCGTTGACTCATGCCTACTCCTGTTCTACCGGCAATACATGCCGGCAACCATCCGCCACTCGGTGTAATAGAAACAACCCATCCTTCTTTATCAGCTGCTTCTACCGATGTTGTTCCCATCCATAAGGCTTCTTTGTATTCGGCATCATTCAACATCGCTGTTTGTCTTTGATCATGTGTGGGAGCAAAGCCTCTTTTACTACTGGTATCTTTCACATCATATCCTCTGCTCTTTAATAAACCGATATACGGATTTGTTTTTCCTTCAAATGGATAAGGATCTCCCGGACCCGCATTCGCATCGTTTCTATCCATACGCATTTGCGCAGATCTTTGTTTTGCATAGGCTTTGCTCAACAACCCCTTCATGGGTTCTTCCGGAGGAAAATAAGAATCGCCATAATAAAAGTCTCTGTCTGCAAAACTTAAGTTCATCGCCTGATAAATGGTGTGTATGTAACGAGCAGAATTATATCCCATACTCTTCAGATCAAAATTTTCTAAGATGTTCAAAGCCTGCAACAAAACCGGACCCTGTGTCCACTGTTTTAATTTGTACACTTCAATGCCTTTGTAATTGGTTTGAAGCGGTTCTTCTTCGATGGGTTTCCAATTGGCGAGATCTGCTTTGGTGATGAGTCCGCCCTGCTCTTGTGCTCCTCTCACAAACTCATCCGCAATATCTCCTTTATAAAAACGATCGTATGCTGCATAGATCGCTTCTTTTCTACTTTTGCCCGCTTTCAGTGCATTCTGTTCTGCTTCCACCATTTTAGTGAGTGTGTTCAATAAATCTTTTTGTACAAATATTTCTCCGGCCTCGGGTGCTTCTCTTTTTTCTCCCGGATGTGTTAAAAAAACTTGCTTACTATACGGCCATTGTTTGATCTGTTCTTTTCCTCTCTCTATACTATTCGCTGTTTGTGCTTCAATCGGATAACCGGCTGCCAGATCCATTGCCGGCGCTAATACCTCTTTCAAACTCATGGTACCATACTCTGCCAACATATAACAAATTCCTCCAGGAGTACCTGGTGTTGTAGCCGCTAACGGACCATATTGTGGCGGAAAATTCATTCCCTTACTTTTAAAAAACTCAGGCGTTGCTCCCGTTGGTGCTACACCCATGGCATTGATGGCAATTACTTTTTTTGTTTTGGGATTGTATATCAGTGCTTGTGTTTCTCCTCCCCAACTCAATACATCCCACATGGTACAAGTAGCGGCCAACATGGCACAAGATGCATCTACTGCATTTCCTCCTTTTTGAAAGATCATCGATCCTGCAGTTGCTGCCAATGGTTTACCGGTGATGGCCATCCAGTTTTTTCCATGTAAGGGGGGCTTCTGTGTTTGTTGTGCAAAAGAAAAAGACGAAATAAAAAGAGTGGCAAACAGAAATTTTTTCATGTGTAAATATTGATGCATAAATATAAGCATATCCTCTGTGCAACTCTGTGCCGCACTCTGTGAATCTCAGTGGTTTTAACCACAGAGGTAAAGGAGTTTGACGCAGAGTTGCACAGAGGGGTTTACTAATAGAAAAATCAACTTCGAAATTGAACATTCATTATTCAATATTCCTACGCCATCACTGCCAACATAGACAACAAATGCTCTCCCGCCTCCTTGTTTCCCTGTGCCTTTATTCTTGCGTCTTCCCTCCTGATTCCTTTAGTAAACAGACGCCAGGCAATTTCTCCATCGATGGTGATTAAATTTTCTGCAACAGGAACATCTTCTACTTGTAACCATTGCTGTCCATCATGCAATAAATGCCAGGTACCACCGGCTTCGCCTGTGATTTCAAATGATAAGAGTTCTCCCTTTGTTCCCGGAAAATTTTTATAATGATGTGGCAGTGCTCGCATCGATGTATCTAAATGAGGATAATAAAATTCTCGAGCGTATAATTCTTTTTCTTTTCCAACAGCGAGTCTGATCTGTTGTTGGTGATGCCATTTCTCTGTATACTCTCTTGCCCAATGAAACCAATTCGCTGACTCTTGTTCTCCGGCCCATGCCACAGAAAACAAAGCCGGGGCAAAAGGATCAACAGTCTTCAGGTATTGAGCAACTTCATTATTGGTTTGTTTGAATAAATCCAACACCAATCTAGGACTCATTCTTTTCGCAGCAGTGATCCAGTCAGCATTTAATTCATTCAGATAATTCAATAAATCTTGATAACCATTGATGTTTTGCGGAGGAACTCCAAAATATCCATCTCTTTGAATCGATAATATTCTAATATTTCCATCCAATAAATGCAATATCACATCTTCTACTTTCCACTTAGGTGCAATGGTTTGTTTTTTCCAATCTTCAGGAGACAATGTTTCGAGTAATTCAATCAATTGATGATCCAACGCAGGAATGCGATCAATGATTAATATCGGATCCGGAAATTTCATGATAGAAAGGTAGGAAAACAGAGAAATAAGAAAGTTATTAATGTATTTTCTCTGTTCTTTATTTCATGTTTCTTATTTCTCTGTTTACTATCCTAGTAATCCAGCTGCTTTACTAATCTCCAGCATTCTATCCATCGGTTTTTTAGCAGCTAATCGCAATGTTTCATCCATCTTGATCTCAGGTTGCTCATACATCATACACAAGTATAATTTTTCCAGTGTATTTAGTTTCATGTGTGGACAATCATTGCAAGCACAGTTATTATTTGGCGGCGCAGGAATAAAGGTTTTGTTCGGACTTGCTTGTTGCATCTGATGAAGAATTCCTGTTTCAGTAGCAACGATATATTCCTGATTAGTATCTGTCTGAGAATATTTTAATAACTGTGTAGTACTTCCAATATAATCTGCCACCGCTAATATTGCTTCTTCACATTCGGGGTGGGCGATCAGTTTTGCATTCGGGTGTCTAACCTTAAGTTTGGTAATCTTTTCTAAACTAAAGATCTCATGTACCATACAGGCGCCATTCCAGAGAACCATATCTCTTCCTGTCTTTTTAGCGAGATAGGCACCTAAATTTTTATCGGGAGCGAAAATGATTTTCTTGTCTTTGGGTACACTTTCAATGATCTTCTCTGCATTACCACTGGTACAAATGATATCAGACAGCGCTTTAATCTCTGCTGTGCAGTTGATATAGGAGATGACAATATGATCCGGGTATTTCTCTTTGAAGGCTTTAAATGGTCCCGCAGGGGCACTGTCGGCCAATGAACATCCTGCCTTTAGATCAGGCAAAAGCACTTTTTTGGTTGGATTCAGGATCTTGGCTGTTTCGGCCATGAAGTGTACTCCGGCAAAAACAATAAGATCGGCATTGGTTTCGCGGGCTTTTTGAGCAAGTCCCAGACTATCACCGATATAATCTGCCACATCCTGAATATCGGGCTCTTGGTAATAGTGGGCGAGTATGATGGCATTTTTTTCTTTCTTTAGTCGCTCAATCTCGGCAAAAATATCCAGACGCGCATCTATTTCTATGTCCAGGAAACCTTTTTGTTGAATTTGTTCTTTCGCTTCAGAAATGTTCATAATCAAGGTAATATTATTTAATAATACTTATTTATATAAAAGACCTATTACTATTACGGGTGTGGATTTCGGGATAACTAATTTATCCCCACCGTGCAAAGTTAACCTGTACAGATGTATCCACAGGGAATTCACAGGTTTTTCCACGGCATAACATTCAGTTAATATTGAAAACATTGTATTTCAGTCACATCTGTGGAAAGAGGAATACACAATGTCCATTTTTCACAATCCACTTTTCTTCCACTGTTGGTTAAGGTGTGGTAAAATGAGCGGAATTTAGGATGTCAGGTCTCTGATGTCTGATTTGAGGGTATTTATTCGAGCTCTTTCCACATTTGAAAAGGCAAAAACCGGGGTTTTCCACTGAAAATGGAGCTTTTCAACAGGGGTGTGTGGATTATGTAGGATGTCTGATTTCTGATGTCGGATTTATAGTGGGTGTTATGATTTAGGAGATGCTGAAAAAATCAAAAACTCATAAATCAGAGATCAGACATCCGAAATAGCCTTCAGCCTTTGTCTGGCTTGCACCGAAAAGGGTTTTCCACAATTTGTTCAAATGCTTTAAACCCCTATTTTTGCCTCCCGCCATTGGGCGGATTTTATTTATTAGACCAATTTAAACTGTATTATGTCTGTTATTCAAAGAATTCGTGACAAAGGTGCCTGGATCGTATTTGCGATAATCGCGTTGGCCCTCATTGCTTTTATACTTCAGGATGGAGTGGGTCGTGGTGGTAGTGCGTTTTCCAATACTACAACGATTGGTAAAGTGAACGGACAAAACATCGAGCGTCTTGATTTTGAAGAGAAGCTGGCTATGCAAGAACGTATGTATGGTGCACAAGGTGCTCAGCGTGATCAATTAATTGGTTCATTATGGAATCAAGAAGTTGAGCGTATTGTATTGGAGCAAGAATACAATAAGTTAGGTCTGCAAGTTTCGGGTAAAGAATTGTCTGATATTTTATTCGGACAAAATTCTCCGTTGCGTCAAGAATTCACAGATCCTAACACAGGTGAATTCAAGGTTGCTGAAGCAAAGCAGGCATTTGCTCAAATTAAAAAGAGCACCAATCAAGAGCAGGTGAACATGATTCAGAAGGCTTATATAGAGCCAACGGTTGAGCAGACATTAAGAAGCAAGTATCTCGCTTTATTACAACAGGCATCTTATGTACCTAAATGGCTGGTTGAAAAACAACAGGCTGATAATAATGCCATTGCTAACATCTCTTATGTTTATTTTCCATACGCTGCCATTGCAGATAGTGCTGTAAAAGTAACAGATGCTGATATAAGCGCTTACCTGAAAAAGCACAGTAAAGAATACCAGAAAGAAGAAGAAACCAGAAGCATCAACTATGTGTTTTTTGATGCATCTCCTAAAAAAGATGACAGCCTGAATACATTGAATCAGCTGATGAGTTTGAAAGAAGAATTCAGAACCACTTCTGATATCGCTTCATTCTTAAACCGCGCAGGAACTGAATTACCTTATTATGATAGTTATTTTGGTAAATCCAGAATGCAACAACCCAATAAGGATTCAATTCTGAGCACACCGGTAGGTGGATTGTATGGTCCTTATATCGATGGTAACAATTATACCATTGCAAGAATTGTGGGAGCAAAACAATGGCCAGACAGCGCTAAGGTTCGCCATATCCTGATCAACACCTTCAATCCTCAAACCAATCAGGTATTAAGACCCGATAGTGTTGCTAAGAAATTAGTAGACTCTATCGAAGCGGCCATCAAAGGCGGTGCTAGTTTTGATGAACTTTGTAAGAAGTATTCTGAAGATCCCGGAAGTAAGGATAAAGGCGGTGTGTATGAATACTTCCCTCAGGGACAAATGGTTGTTCCATTCAATGATTTTGCATTTGATAAACCTACAGGATCAAAAGGAGTGGTGAAAACAGATTTTGGTTACCACTACATGGAAGTATTGGGACAAAAGAATTTTAACCCGGCGTATAAAATTGCTTATTTGTCTAAACCCATTCTTTCAAGCGGAGAAACCATCAGCGCTGCCAGTACTGCTGCAGCTCAGTTTGCTTCAGGTGCAAAAGGAAAGAAAGAATTCGATGCCGCGGCATTAAAAGGAAATTTACAAATACTTACAGCCACTGAGATCAAACAAAATGATTTCAACATTAATGGTATCGGTCAAAGCCGCACACTGGTGCGTTGGTTGTATGAAAATAAAAGTGGTGCCGTTTCAGAACCCGTTGAAGTGGGCGATAGATATGTAGTGGCTATTATTACCGGTATTAATCCTGCAGGAACTTTATCACCTGCTGAAGCCAGACCGCTGGTTGAAGGGTTTGTTCGTAACGAAAAGAAAGCGAAGCAAATCTTGGATACCAAGTTCAAAGGATCTACACTTGAAGCCATCGCCACTGCTATCGGATCTACCGTTCAGCGTGCAGACAGCATCAGCTTCTCTACACCATTTATGCCCGGTATCGGAAGCGAACCTAAAATTATTGGAGCTGCTTTCAATAAGTCACTGGCAGGAAAAGCAAGCTCACCGATTGCCGGTACAACGGGAGTTTTTGCGGTAAAAGTAGAAAGCAATGGTGCTCGTCAGGGTAGCATGGATGCAGAAACCGTAAAACAAACCTTATTACAAGGTAACAGAGTAGCGGTGTTCCGTGGTGTTCAGGCACTGAAGAGCGCAGCCAAGGTTAAGGATAACAGATTCAAATTCTATTAATCGATATTAGATGATACGAACGAAAACCCGGCCACTAGGTCGGGTTTTTTGTTGGTGGATAGATTCCGCTTACCGAAAATGCAGAATGAACAGGATATGGTAATTTTGTGTTTTAATTCCGTGTTATGGCAGACGTGATTGTAAATAAGGTAGCAGAAAGCGGATTGATCAGTTTTGATCTGGAAACCTTGTATCCTCAGCAAACAAGAAAGGTCTTTGATCTGAAGGATCATTTGTTTATGGGATTGATTCTGAAAGAAAAAGATTTCAGAGCAGCGCTGTTGCAGATAGACTGGAATGAATATAAAGACGCTGCAGTAGCCATCACTTGTTCTGCGGATGCCATCATTCCGATGTGGGCATATATGTTGGTGGCCAGTTATCTTGAACCGGTAGCATCTACCGTTTTCTTTGGAACAGAAGAACAAATGATTCAGTCCTTATTACTCAAGAATATTGAGTCTGTAAATGCAGATGAGTATACTGATAAAAGGGTCGTGGTAAAAGGCTGTGGAGATGTTGCTATTCCTGAAGCTGCATACGTTGCCATCACACAAAAACTTCGCCCCGTTGCTAAGAGCATCATGTACGGCGAACCATGCAGTACCGTGCCCATCTATAAAAAGAAATAAATTTTCTGTGTTTTTCTGTGAACTCAGTGGCAATAAATGCCACAGAAGACACTGAGCAACACAGAAATTATTTTAATGGAATGGTTCTTTTTTTCACTTCATCGAAGCGCTCTTCATAATCTTCGCGGATGGTTCCCAGTATTCTATCCCAGAACAGGAAATACAATCCATAATTCCCTTTGAAATATTGATGATGTTGGTTGTGATTTACAGATGTGTTGATCCATCTGCCAAACCAATGTTTACCAAACCCCTTGGGATATAATTCATAACCCAGGTGTCCATATACATTATAAACGATCATAAAGAAAAAGAATATCAACAAATGCGTTTTATGAATAGGTATGGAAAAGGCAAAAACAATTAAAATCCCAATTTCTATAAATGCTTCCAATGGATGGAAGGCATAGGCCGCCCAAGGCGAAGGATTAGTAGATTGGTGATGCACCAGGTGCACGTAATTGAAAATCTTTTTATGATGCATGAGTCGGTGACAGAAATAAAAATAAGTATCATGAATCACCAGCATCAGTGGAAATGCAACAAAATAGTAGACCCATCCAAACTCGGTAATATTTTTATAGAGAGTAGTATGGGGTCTTACAAGAGGATGAGAAAAAACAATAGCAGAGACAAAAGCAAAAATCATCATGGTTGCCACAGAATAAAGGATCTCTCTTATGTAGTCTTTATTCTTAGGAAAACGCGGTTGAATTTTTTTATACAACCATTTGTTTCGGAATATAATATAGAATAGTAGAAAGAGAAGGAATGCCAGCAAAAAATAACGCATTCCAATTAACCTAAAATTGCCATAGAAGTTTTCCCAGATCATGAAATGTATAATGATGACAATAAAGTTACTTCCTTTTCTGTGTTCTTCAGTGTTCTCAGGGGCAATTATTGCCACTGAACGCACAGAAGGACACAGAAGGTTATTGAGACATAAACTTTTGAAGATTCATCTTGGCCTTTAGTTGTAGTTTTTTATGAAAATAACCGGACCAGCCCAACAGTAAACCGGTCAGTCCAAAAGCCTGTCTGCTCCAACGATAGATTGGAAATGCATCGGAATGTTCGCAGATCAAGCCATCTTTAAAACGCATATGAGCTTTGATCTTGTTCACGACCTTTCTGCCGGTTTGTGTAAATGTATAAACAGCAATCCATTCAACCGTAGCATACTCTTCGTCTAAAATTTGAATATTTCCGTAAGAAAGTTTAAAGTCTTTTGCGCGTTTACAAAGCATTTCCCACATAGCACGAACTTCATTGCCATCCAATAATCCAAATACAGGATCACTGAAAACAGCATCGGGTGTATAACAGGATTGCATGGTGGTATAATCCAATTGCTGAAAAGCGGTGTAGAATTTATGTATGGTTGATTCCATGAAAAAAAGGATTCAAGAATGAAGTAACAAGGAAGATGCAAGAAATCAACTTTTCAACCAGCTCCGGAATTAAGTTCGGAGCTAATTGAAAAGAATCGTTCAAAATTGAATATTCAATATTCATCATTTCTAATGCGCTTCCAGCCAATTATGACCCATTCCCACTTCTGCTTCAACAGGTACTTCATTCGGAAGCGGCATGGCTGTTGTCATACAGCTGATGATCAACTCTTTTAATTTGGGAACTTCAGATTCTACCGCATCAAATACCAATTCATCGTGTACTTGTAAAATCATTTTTGATTCCCATTTACCGACTCCCATTTCCTGATGTATTTTAATCATCGCCAGCTTGATCATATCGGCGGCTGTTCCTTGAATAGGTGAGTTGATGGCGTTTCGTTCTGCATAACCGCGAACAGTGAAATTGCCACTATTGATATCTTTTAACCATCGTTTTCTTCCGGCGAGTGTTTGTACATAACCATTTTCTTTGGCAAAGTTTACTTGCTCATCCATGTATCGCTGAATATTGGGAAACTCTTTTTTATAGTTATCAATGATCTCTTTGGCTTCCGTTCTACTAATACCCAGGTTGTCAGCCAATCCAAAAGCACCTTGTCCATAAATGATTCCAAAGTTCACGCTCTTGGCTTTGTAGCGCATTTCCTTGGTGACTTCGCTTTCCGGAACAGCATATACTTTTGCTGCAGTAGCGGTGTGAATGTCTTTATGTTGTCTAAACGCTTCGCACATATTAGGGTCGCCACTGATGGCCGCTACGATACGCAATTCAATCTGAGAATAATCGGCACTCAATAAAACGCGACCCGTTTCTCTGGGAATAAATGCTTTTCTGATCTCTCTTCCTCGTGCTGTTCTGATGGGAATATTTTGCAGATTCGGATTATTGCTGCTCAATCTTCCTGTAACCGCAACCGCCTGCGCATAACTGGTATGTACTCGACCCGTTTTTGGATTGATCATTTCAGGCAGGGCGTCCACATAAGTAGATTTCAATTTGGTGAGCTCGCGGAAGCCAAGAATATCATCTACAATCTTATGTTGACTTGCCAGCTTCAATAACACATCTTCACCGGTAGCATATTGTCCGGTTTTGGTTTTCTTGGCCTTGGGATCCAGTTTTAATTTTTCAAACAGGACCTCACCCAGTTGTTTGGGTGAAGCTAAATTAAAACGAACCCCCGCTTGCGCATAAACGCTTTCTTCGCAACGCGTAGCTTCTGTTTCTAATTCTTTGCTATAGTCTTGTAAAAAAGGAACATCAATCTTAACACCTTCAAACTCCATATCTGTTAATACACGCACAAGAGGATTCTCTACTTTTTCAAAAACCTGTGCCACTTCTTTTTCTTGCAATAGTGGAACAAAAACATGTTTCAGTTGCAAAGTAATATCTGCATCTTCAGCAGCATATTCTTTGATCTTCTCAAGTTCCACATCACGCATGCTTCCTTGGCTCTTTCCTTTTTTACCAATCAATTCTTCTATGTGTACCGGTTCATAACCCAAGTATTGAGCACTGAGCAAATCCATGCTTCTTCTACCTTCCGGCTCAATCAGGTAATGCGCTAACATGGTATCAAATAATTGTCCCTTTAATTGAATACCATACCATTTTAATACCAAGAGATCGTATTTGGTATTTTGTCCAACCCATGTAATGTCTGTTTTTTCAAACAGCGGTTTGAAAAGCGAAAGGAGATGGTGAACTTTTTCTTGTTCTGCCGGACAAGGAACATAATATCCTTCTCCGGTTTTGTAAGAGAAACTTAGTCCAACAAGTTCTACATTGTTGGCATCAGTACCGGTGGTTTCTGAATCAAAGCAGATTTCTTTGTGTTGTGATAGTTCTTTTACCAGATTTTGAATGGCTTCATTGCCCTGAATCAGTTGATAGTTATGTGGCGTGTTGTGAATATTCTTTTCTGCGATTAATCCGGATTGCTCAACAGCAGAACCATATACCGATTCTGATTCAACCTCTTTTTCTTTAGCAGGTTTCGAATTTTGTTTAGGCGTTTCTACCGCATTGCCGAAGAGATCTGTTTGAACGCCTTGTGGTGCAGCATGAAACGCGTTGAAATCCTCACCCAAGATTCTTTTACCCAGCGTTTTGAATTCAAGCTCTGTAAAAACCTCTGTCAAAGCCTCTCGATTCCATTCTTTTAAACGATAGTCTTCTTCATGAAACTCAACAGGTACATCAGTGATGATAGTGGCTAGTTTTTTACTCATGATGGCGAGGTCTGCACCATTTCTCACTTTCTCTCCCAGAGCGCCTTTTATTTTGTCTGCGTTGGCCAATACATTTTCGAGTGTGTCGTATTCTTTCAACAATTTAGCGGCCGTCTTTTCTCCCACACCCGGAATACCGGGAATATTATCTACAGCGTCACCCATTAATCCCAACATATCAATCACCTGTTCTACTCTTTGAATATCCCATTTTGCACAGATCTTGGCGGCATCTACGATTTCTTCCGGATTACCATAAGCGGGAGGTTTGTAAATGTAAACACCCGGATGAATCAGCAATTGTCCATAATCCTTATCTGGTGTTACCATGTATACTTCGTAGCCCTTATCCGCTGCTTGCCAGGCTACCGTACCAATTACATCATCCGCTTCATAGCCATCCATTTGCACCACCGGGATATTGAAACCGCGGATGATACGCTGAATATCAGGAATCGATTCCAATAAATCCTCCGGGGCTTCTTGTCTGTTCGCTTTATAGTCTGTAAAGTCTGTATGGCGCTCAGTTGGAGCGTGTGTATCGAAACAAACCGCTAAGTGTGTTGGTTTTTCTTTGTTGATGAGATCAAACAAAGTATTCGTAAACCCAAATTGCGCGTTGGTATTTCTTCCCTTTGAAGTGATACGTGGATTACGGATGAGTGCATAATAGGCACGATAGATCAATGCCATGGCATCCAGTAAAAATAATTTCTTACTCATGAAGCTAAGGTAGGGAATTGTGAATGGTGAATTGTCAATTTAAAGATTTCTAATTGACAATTCACCATTCACAATTAACACTCAAGACCGCTTCTTTTTGAGATTCAAATAATCCAAGAAATAGATCACACGAATGGAAATACTATTCTGTTGATCAGAACGTAACGTATTACCAAAGTTTTTGAAATAGTTCGTATTCACGTTTCTATTAAAACTACTGATAGCGTCTTTCCAAACCACATTGATAAAACTACCCAAGGCGAACTGCCAGGTATACACCATATCAATATTGAAGTAGTTCACGTTAAAGTCAACATTGTTGCTAATGCCTCCGGGAATATGATTGAGATAACCATCTTCTCTAAGTTTAAAAAACCCTTTATTAGCCACTTTACTCCAGTAATGTCTGGCACGGAAAGTCAACCCCATTTTATTATTGAAATTGTATTTCACATTGAATACATTTTCAACAGTATTTCTTTTTCGTAATGCAAAGATGATACTGTCCTGACCATACATTGTTGCATAACCTAGGTTATTGTGAAAGAACTGAAGAAAGGTATTCACAGATAAGGTTAGCTTCTTATTGAAACGATAGTTGTGTCGTAAGAAGATATCTTGTCCATTGCTTCCATATTGGTTAAAGGTTCTATTAAAGAACTCAACCACAGTAGAATATTTTTTTGCGTTATTGGTTTCAAACCAAAAACCGCTGGACCAACTACCCGGGCGTTTGAAAACTTTTCCATTCACACGCGGCTCAAAGAAATCATTTTGCTCGGGATTGATATTGATGTTGAAACCCACCCACCATAAATTTTTCAGCTGCGAATTCACATTGATGTTGAAGTTGAATCGCTGGTAATCCATTGGCTTGTAGCGCATGGAATAATTAAGATTCATATTCGCATTAATACGATTGTACCACTTTTTAGGCTGTAACCAACGATAACCCACCCATAAACCATTATTGAAATAGTTGTTATTGGTAAAGTATCCCATATCGTTATGGTTATACTTATTGTCAGCCAATTCTTGCCAGATATTGAAGTTGAAACGACCGCTGGTTTTACCAAATCCCAGTGTGTGGTTATAGCCGGTGAGTGTTTTACCCGGTGCTTCATATCCAATTAACTGGCTCACGCCCACTTGTCCGTTTACATTCCAAGTGTTTTTCTTGTCATAAATATCCCAAAGCGCTGCAGTTACATTCGCATCGTAATCGTTACCACTTCTAGTTACATTGGTGTTGATGAGGGAAACGCTAGAGTTGTTTTTCAACGATTGATCAAACACCAGAATATTGTAATTGGTCAGCGGGTTGGTTTCAATTCTACGCGTTTCTTTATCGCCATTTTCTATAGTAGCATACTGTGCTTTCGTAACCGCATTGAAAACACCGATACCCAAACCACTACTGGTTCTACCGCTGATCTTACTAGCATTCAACAATCTTGTTTCTAATGGATTGTTAAGGATGGTTTCGCCCGGTTTTAATTGACCATTTACGCTTCCCAGGTGCATGGGCGTTCCACCAATTCTACGGCTGTAAAAAAGATTGCCTTTTCCAAACAACTCAGTTCCTTCCGTAAAGAATGTTCTATTCTCATTGAACTGCACTTCAAAGGGTGTAAGGTTTAACACCTGATTATCGCTTTGTACTTGTCCAAAATCAGGAACCAATGTCATATCAAGTGTAAAAGCCTGATTGATGCCATACTTTACATCCATACCTCCATTGATAGAGGTAGTGGTGTTTTTTACTCCCGGTGTGTTGTACGGAAAGTGATTAGCATAGGTAGATAAATATGGAGAGAAAGAAAGACGAATGGGTGGCTTGATATCTTTAATTCCGGTCCATATGCCAAACTGTGCCAGGAAGTTCCCGCCAATGGCAGGGTCTGTTGGACTCCACATCAACTGCTTTCCACTCTTACTTCTTCTTCTGGTAATGTTGATACCCCAGTCTTGCACTTTTGTATTACCAAAACGAATGGCGCCATAGGGTATCTTCATTTCAAAGGTCCAGCCATCGGATTGCAGTTGTGCATTGCTTTCGAACACGCTGTTCCAGCTCCCATCTTCTCCATTAGAAGAATACTTGGCATCAAACTGCTCTCCTAAAGCAGTTACATAATAGCCAAAACCATTGATCTTATCATTATATGTATCGAAGATGACACCTACAAAGTCGTTCACCCCTACGACATCGCGGCCTACCAGTTCTTTGGTAATGCTATCCGGACTTGCCTCATGTGCGTAACCTGCGATATAGATTGCGTCGTTATCATATAGAATACGAATCTCGGTTCTGTTCTTCTCATCTTCTTTATTGCCAAATGTAGGACGCCACTCTACAAAATCTGTAGCGATGGGGGCTGATAGCCATGCTGAGTCTTTGAGATTGCCATCAATCACAATTTTCTGCGTGGTTCTCGTAGCTTCTATTTTTTTAACCACACGTGTACTGTTCTGCGCACGCAGCGTAAATGCGGTTGATAATATTAGTAATAAAACCAGGGATAAGGGTCTCATACAGTCGTTTTGCAGGTAATGGTTTTTCTTCATGTTGTTCTTTTTCCGGCCCGTTGTCGTAAAAAACAACAAGCTTTACGAAAAGAAACGTAGTAAAACTAAGAACGTTACATGCCGACCGCTGTTAATGACTGTACAAGAAAGATGAACGGTAATTGATAGAGACGGGTGGTAAATAGATGGGATGTGCTTGTAAATATTTTGTTAACCGAAAACAAAAATCCCGATCTGCTTAGACGGATCGGGATTTTGTAACAAAAACGTCGTTTTTTTACTTGATACCGTATTTGTGCTTGTATCGCTCGTATAGCTGAGTATGCTTACTGCTCAACTTGATACCACGACCTTGAATATATGCACCGCTTATAATACTGCTCTTCATATCAAGGATATCTCCTTCACTGATAACAATATTAGCATCTTTACCCACTTCAAGGGTTCCTGTTTTGTCATCAATTCCGAGGATTTTAGCGGCATTGAGTGTAATAGCTTTTAATGCTTCTTCTTTACCCAAACCATAAGCCGCAGCAGTTCCTGCATTAAAAGGAAGGTTTCTTCCTCTGTTCTGTGGATCATCATCATTCAAACAAAACAATACACCCGCTTTGTGTAAGGCAGTAGCAGCTTTATAAGGCTGATCTACATCGTCATCATCTAGTGTAGGCAGGTTGTGTTCTTGAGTAAGGATCACTGCAATATTGTGTTGCTTCAGCAGGTCGGCAATTTGCCAGCTATCTGATGCGCCCACCAATACCACATCAAAACCAAACTCTTTCACGAAATCAATCGCTACCAGCATTTGTTTTACCTGTGAGCAGTGGATGAAGAGTTTTTGTTTTTTCTCGAATAGTGCTTTAGTTGCTTCGAATTTCAGGTTGATTTCTTTACCCGCATCTTTTTGATGATAAGCTTTCGCTTCTCTAAAGAATGCTTTCACGCCTTCAATTCTATCCAAAGCGGCTTTTACTGGATCAGCAGGTTGTTGTGGTCCAAGCAATGCGAGCAATGCCGCAAAGCGACCACCACCCGGACGGGCCAACAAACTGGGCATATAAAAGTGCATGCCATTATCGATTTTGTAAGCGGCATCCTCGTAGTTCCAGGCATCCAATTGAACAACAGATGATTGTCCGGCAACGAGTTGTCCACCCGGCGCCACATGTGCCAACAGAATACCGTTAGCGCGTAAAGTATTGGTAACGATAGATTCAGCTTTATACGCAACGATCGAATGAATAGACGGGTTCAATTCACCTAACTCATTGATATCTGTGCTTCCGCGAACACCGGAAATTTCCTGCAAGCCTAATGTAGAGGCTGGAAGAATAATACCGGGATACACGTGTTTTCCTTTTGCATCTACAATTGTTTCTGCAGAAGGAGCGCCGGCAGCAGCACCGCTGTAGGTGATCTTACCATTGTCGAAAACCAGTGTTCCGTTTTCAATAACGGTACCATTTCCAACATGGATCATCGCATTGGTAATGGCGGTTTTTTTGTTTTGTTTGGGGGCAGGATACACATCATCCTGTGCTGTTGCGGTACTAAGCACCAGCGAAAGAAGCCCTGTATATAAAAGTGTTTTTTTCATGATGCGGTAGTTTATTGGTTATCTGCATGGATGTCTTCTGCCTCAATTTCCAACATGCCCAGTTTGTGGGAATGATCCAGACAGGTATGAACGTATTTGTAACTAGGTGTTGCAGGCATGGTTGGACGACCGCCGCGTTTTTCACCGACCATTTTATTGATCAGACGCATACGCTCTGCCAACACTTGTTTACGCATAGCAGCATCTTTTTCACGATCGAAATAAATGATACCATCTACCATGGTCTTTTCTGCTTTTGCATAAATGCTCAATGGATGATCGCTCCAAAGAACCAGATCGGCATCTTTGCCAACTTTGATACTTCCTACTTTATCATCTACATGCAACATCTTGGCAGGGTTGATGGTTACCATTTTCAACGCTTCTTCTTCGCTCAAACCACCATACTTCACACTCTTTGCTGCTTCCTGATTCAAACGACGCGCCATTTCCGCATCATCAGAATTGATGGCAACATTCAATCCTACTTTGTTCATGATATAAGCATTGTAAGGAATGGCATCGGTAACTTCAACTTTATAAGCCCACCAATCAGAGAAGGTAGAAGCGGCAGCGCCATGCTCTTTCATTTTGTCTGCTACTTTATATCCTTCCAGAATATGCGTGAACGTGTTGATACGGAAACCGAATTTCTCAGCAACACGCATAGTTGCAGTGATCTCATTCTGAACATAAGAGTGACAAGTAATGTATCTTTTCTTGTTCATGATCTCAACCAACGCATCTAGTTCCAAATCACGACGTGTTCCCTTTGGATCAGCTTTCAATGCTTTTTCATACGCAACAGCACGAGAGAACGCGTCTGTTAATACTTGTTCCACACCCATACGAGTATCAGGGAAACGATTGTTATTGCTAGATGAGGTACGCTTTACGTTCTCACCCAATGCAAACTTGATGAATGGATCTGCACCTTTGAATTTCAACCCTTCATCATCTGTACCCCAACGCAATTTGATCAATTGTGTTTGTCCACCAATGGTATTGGCAGAACCGTGCAGGATATGTGAAGTGGTAACACCACCGCTCAGCTGACGATAAATATTGATATCATCCGGATCCAGATTATCACCCATGCGCACTTCTGAAGTCACACTCTGCGCACCTTCGTTTGTAGATGCAGAAGCAATGTGTGAGTGTTCGTCAATGATACCGGCAGTAAGATGTTTACCGGTACCATCAATTACGGTAGCAGATGCATCGCTTAGGTTTTTGCCAACACGTGCAATTTTACCGGCTTTCACTAATACATCTGTTCCTTCTAGTTTACCATCTTTTTCACTGGTCCAAACAGTAGCGTTTTTGATCAGGTAAGTACCTTGTGTAGGAATCGCATTTTCGGCAGCGCCGAATGCGGTGAAGGGATACATGGTGGCACCGATGAGATTTCCTCTGGTGTTCGTTCTGGTTGCAGAATCCTTTTTAGCAACAGGAGCTGCGCTCATTTTAGCGGTCCATGTCATTCTATTTCCTTCAGCATCTTCTGCTGTACCATTCCAGCTATCACCATTGCTGAATCCGCTGAAACGAATATTATTACGAGAACGCTTTTCCGGAGCGAAGCTGAATTTCACTGCTTTGCCATCAAAGTTAAAAGTAGCGTTTACGGTATCTTTTGCAATCACAGTAGCAGCGCTGTTGCTTTTTACATCCATTGTATAAGATGTGGTTCCGCTTGCGCTTGTAATAGACAGCTGATAAGTACCGGCAACATTGTACCAGTTACTTTCATTCACCGCATATTTTTTACCCTGTACCCAGTTTTGCAAAATAGAAGTTCTTTCTGCGAAAACGGGTCCTGTAGTGATCACGAAGTTGGCAAGTTTGCCGTTATCGAGACTACCCACTTTATCATATACGCCCAACCAAGTGGCAGGTGTTTTAGTCAATGCTTCCATGGCCGCTTTCTCAGACAATCCCATTTCCATGGCTTTTCTAAGATTGGTCATAAAGGTTCTTGCATCGCGAACATCAGCAGCGGTTAGCGCGAATGAGATGCCGGCTTTTTCAATCGCTGCCGGATTCGTAGGAGCTAATTCCCAGTTCTTCATATCTGCTAAAGAAACCAAGCGAGCGTCGTTCGGGTCTTCTACATCCATAGCCGCTGGAAAATTCAATCCAACGATCAATGGCGCTTTGGTGGCTGATACTTCTTTGATGCGCTGATATTCTTTACCTGTTGCCTTTAAAATGTATTGAACACCAAATTCATCACCCACGCGATCTGCGCGCATCACATTCCAAAGATCTATACCCGCTCTATCTGATGGATCCATGATCTGAGGAAGTGTTTGCTGATCATTGAAATATTTTAAAGTGATGTTGACACCATCACCCTGTTCTGTTGTAGCAACGGGATTGTTCTTATACCACTGTGCATCCAAGTATGTCTGGCGCAACAATGCAATAGTTCCCATTAAAGAACCCGGATAAGATTGTGTTGAAGTTCCTTTATTGAAAGACAGGTGTGCAGCAGCTTTGTCTTTTACGATCAGGAAATTATCAGCATCATTGGCCAATGTTACAACCGTTCCGGTTCCACGTAGGATACCATCTTTTTGATGAGATAATACCGTTCCAAATCCCATCTCACGAAGTGGGCGCGCACGCGCATCATCAGCAGAGAAAATTTTGTAAGCATGCACATCTGTTTTCAAAGACTGATTCCATCCATAAGCTCCTTTTTGATTGGAGGTTAATTGGGCGGGAGCATTGAAATTGAAACCACCTGCTTGTTGTCTTTGTTGCTGTGGCATTCCATAATCACTGTAGATATCTATGAAGGAAGGATAGATGTATTTATCCTTGCAATCTACCACAACCGCATCTTTTGGAATGGCAACGCCATTGCCTACCGATACAATTTTTCCATCACGAATAACCATTGTGGCATTGGTTAATGTGGTCTGTGCATCTTTCACGATCGTGGCATTGGTAAATGCGTAACAACCATCACGCTTATCGCCAATACCATTGATGTGGAATGTTTCCTGGGCCTGTAGCAATGTAGCAAACAGTAGCCCCGAAAACAGAAACTTGAGTCTTCTCATGGTAAGTTAAATTGGTTTTAGGAAGAGTTTAAAGCTACTGAATAAGCGTAGCGTATAAAACAGCTATTTTATTTTAAGGATGAATGCACGAAAACAATCGGTAAAATCGGAAATGCCCTTTAAATAGCTACGGGCTTAAGCCCGTAGCTATTTAAAAGATTATTTCCCGGCATCGGTTTCTTTGATGAATTTGATCACACCATCCATGAATATTTGTTGATCATCCCACATAGACAAATGGCTGCCATTCGGACAATACAGGTATTTCCCATTTTGAACCTGTTTGCTCATCCATTCCATATGTGCGGGGTCCATGGTGTCGTATTTAGCGCCAACCGTTAATGTGGGTACTGTAATTTTTGGAAGATCCGCTTTTCGATCCCAGGTAAGTAATCTGCCACCTACTTTAAACTCGCTCGGACCCTGCATCATCACATAAATACTTTCGTTGATGTGTTTGAAACAACGATTCACTGGTTCCGGCCATTCGGGCAGGCGGCAAAGGTGTTTGGTGTAGTACTCATTAAAGACAAGCTCTTGGTAGGTTGGATCTTTAAACAGTCCTTTCGCTTCATACTGCTGTAAAGAGTCTACCAACGACGGACGCATCCGGGAGCGAAGCACTCCATTGTATTTTTCGTAATCCGGAATGCTCGCCATCATATTGCAGATGATCAGCCCCTTTAGATTTTGTTGATACTTGAGCGCATACTCCATCGCCAAAATACCACCCCAGGAATTTCCGAGTATATAGAAATTGTCTTTGGTTAGTCCGAGCGCAGTTCTTACTTGCTCTACCTCCTCAACAAATCTTTCCGTTGTCCATAAGCTACTGTCTGTGGGTTGATCACTATAATATGAACCAAGTTGATCATATTCAATGATCTCAAAACCCTCTTTCGGAAAAAAGCTTTCAAAAGCTTCCATGTACTCATGTGTCATCGCCGGACCGCCATGCAGCAACAATACTTTCACACGAGGATTGTTACCAATGGTTTTGGTCCAAACTTTAAAAGTGCCGACATCGGTTTTGATGGGAATCATTTTGATACCGGCCACTTGAACTCCGGAGTCTTTGGTGGCAAAGTATTCTTGAACGGTTGTTGACTTTTGTTGACAGGATACAATGAATACAAAAGAGAGTAATGCAAATAAAATTCTCATAGCAATTGGTTTTATGAAAAAGGCCTGTCCTTAAAGATAAGCCTTCGTTATAAATATTGCTAACAATATGAACTCGCTATTGTTGATGAGTGATCGACAACAAGGCCGGGGTTATTCTTTTGTGGGAACCTCTATTTCACAAACATAATTGCCATCTATATCTATAAATCGATAGACAAGAACAATATTATTTTCTCGAAAGTAGCCGGCTTTCGGGTCGGTTTTTAGCATGTTCTTTATGCGAAGCTTAGAGCCATTCAAAAGAGTAGCCGTATCAATATTTTCTTTGTTGTTTTTAATTAGAATATTATAGCGCAGCTTGTTTCCAACCAGCGCTTGTGTATTGACAAGTTCCGTCAAACTATCAATTTGAATTGGAGTTTGTTTGTTTGTGTAATTTGATATTTCTCGTAGTTCTTCACTGACGGTTAATACGGGTTCTTTGAACAAGGTCTTCAAAAGAGCGGTTGTTAAAAGCAAAACAAAAATGCCAATACCAATTCTAACAAGCAGCGATTGTTTCTTTCGTATTTCGTACATGATGGTTTATTATATAGACAAGATATAGAACCTTGAATAATAAGCGAAATTGAAGATTTATATATGTACAAAAGAGTTGGCGGGCTAGTTATGGAAAATTAGCTCGGTTGCCTTTGTTGGTCGCCCGACCACAGGTGTTCGGAAGATTAAGGAGGATTAGCCCCAAAAAGCTGCTCAAAGGTATTTGGAT
>NZ_JBHYCW010000032.1:0-35979 GCF_051861365.1 Sediminibacterium sp.
CTTTCTGGTGACCGCGTTATCCGCCGCGGCGGAAAACCTAAAACCTTCTGATCCGTAGTCAGATGCTTCCGCCTAAGGCGGATTGAGCTATGCAGATTTATCAATGATTTGTTTTAGCCATTCACGTCCCTTACCAGATTTAAAAAATTTCTCTCTAGCCATTGCCTCAGTTCTGGTTGGAAAGCTTTCATGGTATACAAGAATCCATGGTCTGTATTTTTTAGTAAATGCCACGAGTCCATCATTATGTTGAATAATTCTTAACTCAAGATTCGAAGTTGAACCTTTGTACAAGATATTCTTCTGTTGTGATTGTAAGACGTAAGTATAATACATAGTTTTTATTGTAGTAGGGGCATAAAAAAAGAGTTAACTATTTAGTTAACCCTTTCTTTCTGGTGACCGCGTTAGGATTCAAACCTAAAACCTTCTGATCCGTAGTCAGATGCTCTATTCAGTTGAGCTACGCAGCCTATTTAAAATATTCGGTGTCAGATGCTTCCGCCTGAGGCGGATTGAGCTATGAAACCTATTTAAAAACATTCGGTGTCAGATGCTTCCGCACAAGGCGGATTAAGCTACTCATGCACACCATTCCCTTAACGGGGTGCAAATATAAGCCTTGTCTGATTATTTTCAAAAAGCACAACCGCTTTTTTCCAAAAATCAATCTAATTCATAAATCCCTGCTGCAGTTTTTTCAGCTAATTTTTTCGGCAAAAGCCATACCAGAAAAGCACCCAATTGATTGATAAAACCGGTGATCACTTCTGCTTTTTTACCATACATCGCATTCACTGCAATTCCGGCAACCGCTTCAGGGGTCATATTCACTTTTTCTGCTGCTTTTAGCCCTTTTTGTCCAACTTTCGCCCTTGCTGCGAAGCCGGTATCAGTAGAACCCGGACTAACCGCCGTTACCGAAACCCCTTGTTTTCTTAGTTCATAACGCAATCCGCGACTAAAACTCAACATAAATGCTTTGCTGGCTGCATAGGTGCTGAGTCCGGGTACCGATTGATACGCTGCAGAACTCACAATATTGAGTATATAGGAAGGGTGATTTAGTTTTAATTGAGGTAAAAGAACCGATGTTAATGCAACCGGTACGTTCATATTCACCCGCATCATTTCCTCATGTTCCGCTGCTGTATAGGATTCAAAAGGACCACTCAATCCATATCCGGCATTGTTTACAAGGATATGAATTTGTATTTGCTGTTCTGAAATCCAATGATAGAGTTGTGTAATCGCATCTGCACCCGCTAGATCCAATGCAAAATAGCGGGCATCAATTTTATGTCTTGCTGATAACTCAGCAGCTAATTCCTCCAATAAAAAGCGGTCTCTAGCTACCAATAATACATGAACGCCACGTGCGGCTAATTCCTGTGCAATGGCTCGGCCAATTCCCTTACTGGCACCTGTAATCAATGCGTATTTCATGTTCCCTGAATTGAGTAAATAACCCCCACCAAAGGTGGGGGTATTAATTTGAATACAACCCCTTACCGGGGTATACTAAAACAAAAGATCTTGTGTTCCGTCTTCCTTACGGTCTTCCCCTTCTTGATACTTCACATAACTTCTTATCTTCTCTTCATCTAACCCTACTGTACTCACAAAATATCCTCTTGACCAAAAGTGATTGCCCCAGTATGGCTTCTTGCGCAAACTCGTATAACTCTTGAATAACATGATTGCTGTCTTCCCTTTTAATATCCCCATAAATTCTGACACACTCATCTTCGGTGGTATACTACACACAAGATGTACATGATCTGGCTGGATACTTAATTCCATAATCTCTACTTCTTTCCATTCACATATCGCCCTGATCCGATCCTCAACTGCATCTGCTACCATATCTCGCAATACCTTAAATCGATATTTCGGCGTCCATACTATATGGTACGTGCAGTGATAAAACGTGTGCGACAGCTTCCGGTACTTTGGCATACACAAATATACTAGCTAGCGCATTTAACCCTGACCACCGCCCATGGCGGTGGTTTTAATATCCATAATAAAAAAGGTCAACCCGAGTTGACCTTTTAAAGATATATCTTCTAATCAATTAGTGATGTACTTTCCCGGTAAAACGATGATAGAAAGGTGTTTTACTGTTTGCATCTTTAGGCTTGTACTTACCGGTTACAATCGGTACATACATCACTCGTCTGCGACTTTCTTCTCCAAATTTAGGAGATTGCTTTACGCGATGCCATAAACGACCATCATGAACAGAAAGATCACCTGAGAAAATATCAAAACCTACTTCACGAGGATCATCATTGTTATCGATAAAATATTTTTTTCCAAAAAGCAGTTTAAACATGCCTTGTTTATGCGTTCCGGGTAATACACGTAAACCTCCATTTTCAAACAAGCAAGTGTCTAAGTGAATGCCCACATTTAACATCGGCATGATCTTTTGTCCCATAAAGAGGTCGCGAGGACTATCTGTATGCCAGCCCATTTGGGTAAAAGTACTATTAGGGGTATTGATATAATTGTTGATTACCAGACCGTCTTTCTCATTCTCAGCAATACGTCCTTCATAGGGATGTAAAAAAGCCGTTAGTGCTTTCAAGCGATCGTCACTGAGTAATGCATGGAGAGGGTCACTATATAATGAGCTAAAGCAGAGACGCTGAATGGTTAAATTGCCATTTTCATCTTTTCCGAATTTAAGCGGGATACCATTGATCTTATCCTTTTTCTCATCCAACCACTGTTTCTCTAGTCGCTGTAATTCGCTGATATAATTGGTTACCTTTTCCTTGTCCAGAAAATTACGGAACACGATTACGCCATGCTCATCAAAAAAATCCAGTTGCTCGGGGGTTACCGTATCGCCAAGCTTAAAATGACTTTCCCATTTTTTCATTCTGATCCGGTTCAGTTTTATATGTGTCTGTAATGTTAATTATTTATTACAATATTGTAAAATCATTACACTTGTAAACAAACAAAAATAAGCAAATTACTGCTAGATTTTGACATATAAGGGTTCAACGGCTTATTTTGCATTTATATGACACAAATTATCAGGTTCTTAGCCATTGTTTTAATGGTTCTCGCTTGTTTTTCCACATTAGAGGCACAGGATAGTAGTAAAGCAAAAAAGAACAAGTTTGTGGCATTTCCGGCTATGACTCGCTCCATAGAAACCAGTTGGGCAGCAGGCGGAGCAGCTTCCTATACTTTTCGCCCTTACAAAGACGATACCCTTTCCCGTACCTCTAGCATTCAATTAGGGGCTATTTATTCACTTCGGAAACAGTTGGTGGCTTCTGTGAAAGGTACACAATACCTGCGAAATGAAGACTGGATTTTAAATGAGCAAATCTCCTTTAGCTCATTTCCGGATAAATTCTGGGGTATTGGAAAGAATACAAAAGATATCGACGAAGAAGATTATGAATTTAAACAAGCATATTTCTATCTGCATTTCATGAAAAAAATAGCACCAAATCTTTTTGGCGGTTTTTTATATGAATATCAACGAGTGTGGGACATCCGGTATCAAGCCGGTGGTTTATTTGATCAGCAAAATGTGTATGGACGAACCAACTATCATGTTTCAGGCTTGGGACTTAGTTTGACTTATGATTCCAGAAATCATGCTTTCTGGCCGGAGAAGGGTTTATTTGCTCAATTGTATTTTAATCATTTTAGTTCGGTTACTGCATCACAATACAGTTTTACAAATCTGGTTGCTGATCTTAGAAAATACATCCCTGCAGGCAAACATGCAGTATTCGCAGCACAGGCCTGGTTCTTTGGAAATATTGGCGCTCAGGTTCCATTGAGAAGTCAGGCTGCTTTTGGCGGCGATAATATTATGCGCGGTTATTATAACGGGCGATTTCGGGACAATCAACAATACGCTGTACAAGGGGAATACCGCAAAGAGATTTATAAACGTTTTGGATTGGTTGCTTTTGCGGGTTTTGGAAATGTGGCCCATCGAATAGACGGACTGAATCTTCGTAACCTTAAATATTCAATAGGGGGTGGTGTAAGGTATGCCCTCAATAAATCTGAAAAGCTAAATCTTCGAATCGATTATGGATTGGGCAAAGGCACCAACAGAGGTCTTTATTTCCAATTGGGCGAAGCTTTTTAGTGTGTGGCTGTTAGTTTACCGATCTTGAAAATGATGTAGGTGAATATGAATGCAAACAATACATCAACAGTATAATGTACATGCTGGATGAGTACCAATACAGCTACTAATACAGCGGCTATCAAAGCGAATATTTTATCCGGTCTTTTTTCTAGACACAAAAACATGAGGAACATATTTGAAGTATGACCTGAGAAGAAAAGATCTTTCGTAATGAATTTGTCTTTTCCTCCGTACACCAAACTCGTCAGCGGATCATTGAGTTTAATGAGTCCGTCAGGAGGATCCAACGGTACCATCGTAATACTCACCATTCTCGCCAAACAAAGCAGGGTAAATGACATCAACATTAATAAGGCAAAAGATGGTCTTTGGATACATCGTACAATTACTAAACCGCTCACCGACCAAATAATCAGGAAAGTCAATAAAGAAACATCCGATGCTGGGATATGCTGTAAAATGAGATCATGCAAGTATGCACCTTTTCTCTCTTCGATATAAGCAAAAAAAGAGGGAAGTGACAGAACAACGACGATCAGAATCACCACAGTGCTGATGATTTTTCTGCGAAATGTTTTATTCGTAGAAAAAATATCCTGCCATTCGGAGATTACACCCGTAAAGCCTGTTATTTCCTTCTGCATGCCGCAAATATAAAAGCAATGCAATGGATTTATGCCGTACTTTTCTTTCAGCGGTAAGCTTAGTAATGCCAGCGTACGAAAGCTTCCATCGCTGCATATTTGGTCATTCCTAAAGCTGCATATAAATTGGCAGTATTGGCATTCCGGTCTTCTGCTCTTTGCCAGAATTCACGACTATCACTGCCCTGGAAGGGAACCATATCTTTCTGCGATTGATGAATGAAAATGCCAAATCTCTTTTTCATAACCTGATCTGGGCTCATAGGTATGGCCATTTCAATTTCTGCAATATCCCATTCCTGCCAAGCACCTTTGTATAACCATACCCAACAATCTTTGATCCAAGGCTCTCCGTCTTCTTTTAATCTTCGTAGACTTTCAAAAATGATATCCAGACAAACTTTATGGGTACCATGTGGATCCGCAAGATCACCCGCACAATAGATTTGTTGTGGCTGAATTTTTTTGAGGAGCTCCATTGTGATTTCAATATCTGCTTCACCCATTGGATTCTTTTCTACAGTACCTGTTTCATAAAAAGGCAGGTTCATAAAATGACAACGGTCATCTGTTAAGCCAACATATCGGCAGGTGGCTTTGGCTTCACAACGACGAATCAACCCTTTAATAGCACGTATTTCAGCAGTATCTCGTTGGTTCTTTTGTTTGGATGCAATAAAACTTCTTGCGGCCTGCAGAATATCCTGACTTTTTTGGTTATCAATACCAAACATGTCTTCAAATCCAACAGCAAAATCGATAAAACGAGTAACAAACTCATCCGCTACAGCAATATTCCCACTGGTTTGATAAGCTACATGTACCTCATGCCCCTGATCATGCAAACGCATAAATGTTCCACCCATGCTGATGATATCATCGTCTGGGTGAGGAGAGAAGATCAAACATTTTTTGGGATAAGGTGTACTTCTTTCCGGATGAGCAGGAATCACAGCATTGGCTTTTCCACCTGGCCATCCAGTTAAGCTATCACGTAACATGTAAAACACCTGCAGATTTACTTCATAAGCTTCTCCTTTCTCAACAATGAGATCAGATAAACCATTTTCATTGTAATCATGCTCTGTGAGACTGAGTACAGATTTATTGAGTTTCAACGCCAGATGAATCACCGCTCTTTTGATCATTTTAGGTGTCCATTCACATTCACCGGTAAGCCATGGAGACCTAATTCTGGTTAACTCTGTAGAGGCAGCTTCATCGATGACGAAAGTGCAATCCGGATGCTGTTGCAGGATACTTGCCGGCACTTGTTCTGTAACATCGCCTTCCACAGAGCGTGCAATGATCTTTCCTTTCATACCCCATCCCATCAACAAAATTCTTTTTGCTTTGAGGATGGTGCTAATACCCATGGTGACTGCTAGTCGAGGCACTTTTGAAATATTCTGAAACTCATATGCATTGGCGATACGAGTACTATTATCCAAATTGACCAATCTTGTTTTTGAAAAAATACTGGATCCGGGTTCATTGAAACCAATATGTCCATTGTTACCGATACCCAGAATTTGCAGATCAATTCCACCTGCATCTTCAATCATTTGATCATACTCAGCACAATGTTTTTTGATCTCTTCTTTTGGCCAAAGTCCATTCGGCAGGTGAATATTCTCCGGAGCAATATCAACATGACTAAACAGATGTCTGTGCATGAAACTCCAATAACTTTGAAATGCATCTTTTTCAATTGGATAATATTCATCCAAATTGAATGTGACCACATTCGCAAAACTCAAACCCTCTTGCCTGTGCATCCTTACCAGTTCGGCATAGAGGCTAATAGGAGTAGACCCGGTCGCTAGTCCTAATACACATTTCTGTCCGGCTTGCTGTTTTTCACGAATCAGTCGGGCAATTTCTGAAGCTACATACTTAGAGCCTTCCTTCGAACTAGTGTGGATTTTGACAGGTATCTTTTCAAAAGAATCAACCATGGCTGACATAAAATTTGAGTTATACGAAAATACACCGATAATTCTAAAAACGCAAAAACCTGCATAATTTTCGCATTATTATTTAGTTATGAGCTCATTTTGAGCCATTTTATGCAATTATTGGAGCTTTTCTGATGAGTAATCAATGATTCCTAATTATTTTAAAATGGGTAAAATGATTTTTGAATCGTTATGATAGAGACGTATGGTTGCCTTTTTAAAATCATTATCCTTGGTCTGGTAAATGTCCATGAATTGTTGTGGATTTCGATCCACCAAAGGGAACCAACTGCTTTGCACCTGAATCATCAGACGATGTCCTTTTTTAAATGTGTGTGCCACGTCCGGCAATTCATATTTTACCCGGGTGGGTTTATTGGGAACAAATGGTTCCGGTTTTTCAAAACTGTTCCTGAATTTACCGCGCATGACTTCTCCCCGGACCAGCATTTGGTATCCATTCATGACATATCCATTGTCTTTTTCATAAGTGAAATTGTCGGGAAACACGTCAATGAGTTTTACCACAAAATCCGCATCGGTACCAGTAATAGCCACCATCAGATCTGCTGTTATCGGACCGGCGAGTGTGAGATCATTTTCGAGGGGTTCTGTTTGAAACACCAATACATCGGGTCTTCGTGCTGCAAAGCGCTGATCATCTGTCATGTATTCGCGTGTCCTGCCAAAGTGAATATCTTCTGTATAAGGAACAGGCTTTGCAGGATCACTGATATATTCTTCCCAACTACTTAATGGAGCAATCAAAGGAACAATTTTCGATAAATGCCCTCCTTTGCGTAAGGCATAACTTTCATATTTAACTTCATCTACAGGCCATTTAGGTAATTGTTTCCACTCATTAGCACCGCTGAAAAAAATGGTAGCCTCTTGTAGTTGATTGATGCTTCCTTTTTGTTTCAAATAATAATTAAAGAATGGAAGCTCAACATTTTTACCATACCATTCCGTTGTATTCGTTCCCCATTGAACATTCCCTAAAAAAGAGCCGTCTGATCTTGCCCATTGACCATGGTACCAAGGACCCATCACAATTTTATTGTTATTATTGGTTTTCTTCTCAATCGCTTTATACAGATTCCATGCACCATAACAGTCTTCCGCGTCGTATAATCCTCCCACCACCAACGTGGCGATATTCGGCGAAATGAGTTTCACATTTGCACGTGCATCCCTGGCTTTCCACCAGGCATCATAATTCGGATGACTCATCAGGTCTTTCCAGAATTTGATACTGTCGCCCATCAATTTGGTGAAATTGGTGAGTGCACCTGTTTTTAAATAAAATCCATAATTGTCTTTGGTGGGAAAATCAAACCCCTTTGCCCCAACAGTAGTGGGTTTGGGTCTGGGTTTACCAAATCCTGAATAAAAGGCAAATCCATCCATCAACATAAAAGCACCATTGTGGTGAAAATCATCACCCAGAAACCATTCGGTAACGGGAGCTTGCGGACTAACAGCTTTCAGTGCAGGATGATTGCTCAGGGCTGCCATGGTGGAATAGAAACCCGGATAGGAGATCCCAAATACACCTACATTGCCATTGTTGTTTTGCAGATTTTTTACCAGCCAATCAATGGTATCGTAGGTATCACTGGCTTCATCTGTTTCAGTACCTTTTTTATTGGGATTGAATGGACGCACATCTTCGAATACACCCTCACTCATCCATCTTCCTCTTACATCTTGTTGTACATAGATGTAATTTTCCTTCATGAAATAAGTCCTTGGACTATTCCAGAATGCTGAAAATTTATCTTCTCCATAAGGGGCACAGGAGTAAGGTGTTCTCGTTAACAGAATCGGATGTTTTTCTGAAACATCTTTGGGCATATAAACGGTGGTGAACAATTTAATACCATCACGCATGGTGATATAGATTTCCTTTTTGGTATAGTTGTTCACGATCCATGTAGAATCGTTTTGTTGTGCAAAGCCTACAACAGGGATCCATATCAATAATAGTATGATTATTTTCTTCATAGCAGAAGTGAATATTTTATAACATACAATATAAAAAAAGATTCCCGTTGAGGAATCTTTTCAATGTAAATAAAATGATTTGCAATAGGCTTATACCACTTTGGTCAACTTAATGATATTGGTTGGAAGATGCTGCTCTACAGGCGTACTTCCTGTATTCACGATCACATCTCCAGGTCGTAAAAATCCTCTTTCTTTCAAAATATTGATCTGGTCAAAGATGATATCATCTAAGCTATCTTCTTCTGCATAATAAAATGCACGAACACCCCAACTCAGACTTAACTGATTCACCAATGATTTTTCCTTAGTGAAGATATACAGTGGGGAAGAGGGTCGATAACTGCTGAGCATAAATGCAGTATAACCACTTTGAGTCATACCTACCAATGCTTGGGCGGATACATCTTCTGATATTTTACATGCGTTATAGCAGATCGCATCACTGTGAAATGATGGAGAGTGTGGTTGCGGTTTTAAGTCTTCTGAACGATTGTAACGGTATTCTTTTTTCTCTACTTCCAGAATAATTTTACGCATGGTCTCTACCACCAATGCCGGGTGATTACCTGCTGCCGTTTCACCACTGAGCATCACCGCATCTGCACCTTCCAAAACGGCATTCGCCACATCGGTGATCTCACTTCTGTTCGGTTTTACCCTTTCAATCATACTTTCCATCATCTGCGTAGCTACAATCACCGGTTTTGCACGGTGTATACACTTACGGATCAATTCTTTCTGGATCAATGGAATTTGTTCAACCGGAAGTTCTACACCCAAATCACCACGTGCCACCATGATGCCATCACTTTCAATGATAATATCACGAATATTGACCAAGGCTTCCGGTTTTTCGATCTTGGCAATGATCTTGGTCTTGCTTTTCTTCTCTGTTAACTTACTTCTCAGGATTACAATATCTTTTACACTACGTACAAAGCTCAACGCTACCCAGTCTAGTTGTTGTTCGATGATGAAGTCAAGATCAATCAGATCTTTTTCTGTCAATGCCGGTAATGATATCTTGGTATCAGGCAGGTTGATTCCTTTTTTAGAAGAGAGAATACCGCCTAAAGTCACCACCACTTTTACATCTCCATTTTTTTCAATATTCACAACCTTTACTTCCAATTTACCATCATCAATCAAAATGATGTTTCCAACAGTAACATCACCTGCAAGATTGGGATATGAAACGTAAATTTTTTCTAGGTTCCCAATACATTTCTCATTGGTAAAAGTGAGAACATCACCCACTTTCACTTCGAGTGCATTATTCTCTATTTCACCTACACGGAGTTTTGGACCTTGCAAGTCACCTAAAATAGAGATATTGTAAGGCTGGGTTTTATTGATGTTACGAATATGTTCAATGATTCTTTGTTTGTCTTCATGACTACCATGAGAGAAATTGAGACGAAAAACATTGACGCCAGCTTTGACCAGTTCTAATAACTGTTCGTAGCTATCGCAGGCCGGACCAACAGTTGCCACGATTTTGGTCTTGTGGTTCACGTGGGCGAGACCAGCTTCTTTGTCCATGTTTTTGTGGAGGTACTTGTCGAGGTTCTTTGACATCTGTTTGAGTGTGTTTTGAGTTTAAGATCTGTACACATCCGCAAGTATAGGGTCACTTGTTAACTGGCGAGGATCTTAACGATCTTCAACCAGTCTTCGGATATTTTTTGCTTTGCTTTGATTGCGTTGTCGAGTGGTATATAATTCATTTTATTATTCAAAATACCCACCATCACATTGTAGCGACCCAACATTAAACTTTCAACAGCATGATAGCCCATTCTACTGGCTATCAATCTGTCTAAGCAAGTAGGAGAGCCGCCTCGTTGAATATGTCCCAAAATACAAACACGGGTATCTGCATTGGGAAGTCGCTCCTTAATCACAGCTGCCACTTCATTACCTCCTCCAAAATCATCGCCTTCTGCAACAACGATCAGGTTTACAAGTTTTTTTCTTTTCTCTTTTTCAGATAAAGAAGCGATCAATTCGTTGATATCAGTTTTGGTCTCAGGAATCAGAATATTTTCGGCACCAGTGGCAATACCACTATGCAGAGCAATATACCCGGCATCTCTACCCATTACTTCCACAATAAAAAGACGGTCATGTGCATCAGCAGTGTCGCGAATCTTATCGATGGCTTCAACGGCGGTATTGACAGCCGTATCGAAACCAATGGTAAAATCACTGCCGGCAATATCTTTATCGATAGTGCCGGGTAAACCAATGCAAGGGATATCAAATTCATTGCTGAATTTCTGCGCACCTCTAAAGCTGCCATCCCCCCCAATGATCACCAACCCATCGATCCCTCTTTTTTTCAAGTTCTCATAGGCTTTTTGGCGACCTTCTTTTTCAAAGAATTCCTTACTTCTGGCAGTCTTGAGAATGGTTCCACCACGCTGAATGATATTGGCGACAGAGCGTGAGTCCATTTTGAAAATATCATCTTCAATCATGCCACTATACCCTCTCATGATACCATATACTTCCAAGCCATGATAGATACCCGTTCTTACAACAGCTCTTATTGCAGCATTCATACCCGGAGAATCACCCCCTGAAGTTAGAACACCGATCTTGGTTACTTTTTTTTCAGCCATTTTGTTTTAGCACTTCGACGTTTAGCGTTAGATGTTATTGACAGACAATTACATACAAATTGTGTATCAATTACACAGAGTCTCAAAAATAAGCATTTGAGGCTAATTGTCCATCCGTATATCTAATTACATTTTAGTAATCTTGTCACATGAAAATCCTGATCACCGGTGCCAATGGATTTACGGGTATGCATCTTTGTGTATCCCTTATTCAGAAAGGGTTTGATGTACATGCTTTAGCAAGAGGAGAAAGCCGATTACCTGTATTGGATAAATTGGTATACCATCCCATTGAACTAACAAGCGTTCGTTCACTTTTGAAGATATTTGAACAAGTTTCGCCGGATGTGGTGATTCATACTGCGGCCATGAGCAAACCGGATATTTGTGAAACACATCGAGAAGACTGCTTAAAAAACAATGTTGAGGTAACGCGTTATCTATTAGAAGCCAGTCGCCATTTCCCTGTACACTTTATTCATTTATCAACAGATTTTATTTTCGGTGAGAATGGCCCTCATCGGGAAAACGACTCAGCTTCACCGTTGAATTTTTATGGAGAAAGTAAATTAATGGCTGAGCAATTGATTCTTCAGTCAGAGCTTGCAGCTTCGATTGTTCGACCTGTATTTATTTACGGTTCTATGTTTCCCTTGGGCAGACCTTCTTTTATTCAGTGGGTACAAGAAAAGCTGTTGAATGGAGAAAGAATTAAAGTAGTAACTGATCAACTCAGAACACCTACTTATGTTCAAGACCTTTGCGATGCTATTACAACTATGCTTACCTTTAAAAAAACAGGCATATATCATATAGCGGGAAAAGATATTTTATCGCCTTATGATATGGCGATAACTGTTGCAAAGGTCTTAGATTTGAATGTTGACCTGATTGAACCTGTAACATCGGATACATTTCCGGAACCCGTCAGGAGGGCCAAAAGATCCGGGTTATACATTGATAAAGCTATTCGTGAATTAAATTATGCCCCACATCGATTTGAGGATGCGGTTCAATTGAGTTTTAAAAATGATTTAGCATGAGTAAAAGGAAAATATTATTGGTGATCTTTTTGTTGGTATTGCTAATGCATTGCCTTAGCATTCAAGTAGAAATGACGCAAATAAGGAATACCACCAAAATTATATTGGTACCCTTACTCATGATTCATTTATTGATCAATCAATCGCTTCGTGTACTGGGTTATCTTCCCCTGATTGCTTTATTATTCTCTTGGATCGGAGATATTTTATTATTGGGTGATGATGCTTCATTTTTCCTCTCGGGGATGATTGCATTTGTCATGACACATGTTTGTTACAGTTTTACATTCCTCAAGATCAAACAGGTAACACCTAAAGACCGTTCCTATTTTGTATTTCCGCTTTTGGGGCTATTGTTGTTCGGGTTATTGGTATTCTTTTACTTAAAAGATGATTTGGGAAGCTATTTTTTACCGATACTTATGTATATGGTCTTTATCAGCCTCATGGCGTCATTAGCCATTCATACACGTACCAATGCAAAAATTCAGACATTGTCGCTTTATACTTTTATACCCGGAGCACTTTTATTTGTTCTCAGTGATGCATTACTCGCTGTGAATATGTTTAAGATGCAACATATCGTTATAGAGGTATTGGTGATGCTTACTTATGGATTGGCACAGTTCTTTATTACCAGAGGTTTTCAAAAAACAGCCGAGTTCTCAGAATAATTTGATGAGAATGGATTAGATTGCTATTATAGCTTTAATCATGTTTTATGGAGTGGATACGGAGAAACATACTAATGGTATTCTGGGTCATACTTTTTATTCATTGCTTATTTCATGTTTTACATCTTCCATTTGTAGGCATTAGTAAGTTATTACTGATACCGTCATTATTGGTCTATCTGTTTACCAGAAGGAAAGAAGATGTATTGGTGGGTATTAACTTTTTTTACTTAGTTGCTATCTTATTTGCTTTCATCGGTGATATGTTACTTGTCATCATCAATGATCTTCTCTTTTTACCGGGTATGATTTCTTATATCGTGAATCTGTTCTTCTTATGTATCTTCTTTTTACAATTACAGAAGATATACCTGCGTCAATTGATGAGACCTTTATTGGTTGTATTGGTTCTCAGTGTAATCGGCTATTTTGTGTACGGATTCCTAGGCGAGAAATTGAAACAGTTCCAACTGCCTGTTTTGATCTATATGGTGTTTGTAGCGATTACCGCTGCTTTAGCAATGAATACCACCCAACATCCGCAACTACATAAAACGGGATGGTATTTCTTTATCGGGATACTGGTGTTTATACTATCGAATACCATTTTAGTATTGAATCGCTTTCACTTTTTATACCACAACTTATATGTTGCTGTGATGTTGACGTATGGATCAGCTCAATATTTATTGGCAAGGGGAGTGGCATTGGTCAGTAAAGACATCCGATCATAAAAAATCCCCGCTCGAAATAGAACGGGGATCTGTATTCTTACGCTTTCGCGCTAGTTGATTAATAACCCATACCACCCATATCAGGTGCACCTGCATGGCTATGTGGTGCTTCAGGCTTTGGCTTGTCAGCGATCACACATTCTGTGGTCAACAGCATCGCTGCAATTGAAGCTGCATTTTCCAATGCAACACGGCTCACTTTTGTTGGGTCGATAACACCTGCTTTCAGGAGATTCTCATAAACTTCAGTACGAGCATTGAAACCAAAATCGCCTTTGCCTTCTTTGATCTTCTGAACCACTATAGATCCTTCAATACCACTATTGATTACGATCTGACGCAGTGGCTCTTCAATAGCTCTCTTAACGATTTGGATACCAGTTGCTTCATCTTCATTAGCGCCTTTCAGTTTCTCTAATGATTCAACTGCGCGGATATAAGCCACACCACCACCAGGAACAATACCTTCTTCCACAGCAGCACGGGTAGCATGTAATGCATCATCTACGCGATCTTTCTTCTCTTTCATTTCAACTTCAGTAGCAGCACCTACATACAATACCGCTACACCACCGCTTAGTTTTGCCAAACGCTCTTGTAATTTTTCACGATCGTAATCAGAAGTAGTATTCTCAATCTGAGCTTTGATCTGATTCACACGTGCAACGATATCTGCTTTTTTACCTTTGCCACCAACGATGGTTGTATTGTCTTTATCAATGGTTACAGAAGCTGCCTGACCTAAATAAGAGATATCAGCATTTTCCAGTTTGAAACCTTGCTCTTCGCTTACTACAGTACCTGCAGTGAGGATAGCAATATCGGTCAACATTTCTTTTCTACGATCACCGAAACCTGGTGCTTTTACAGCAGCCACTTTCAGGGTTCCGCGTAATTTATTTACAACCAGTGTAGCCAGTGCTTCACCTTCGAGGTCTTCAGCAATGATCAACAATGGACGACCACTCTGAGCCACTTTTTCAAGGATGTGCAGGATATCTTTCATAGCGCTGATCTTCTTGTCGTAGATCAGGATATATGGATTCTGTAATTCAGCTTCCATTTTCTCGCTATTGGTTACAAAGTATGGAGAGATATAACCACGATCGAACTGCATACCTTCTACCACATCTACAGTAGTATCAGTACCTTTCGCTTCTTCAACAGTGATCACACCTTCTTTACCTACTTTAGCCATTGCAGTAGCGATCAGTTTTCCGATCTCGCTATCGCTATTTGCGGAAATAGTTGCCACTTGCTCAATCTTTTTGGTATCGTTACCAACAGCTTGAGATTGTGATTTCAGGTTTTCTACTACTTTTGCAACCGCTTTATCAATACCACGCTTCAGGTCCATTGGATTAGCACCTGCAGCCACGTTTTTCAAACCTTCACTGATGATAGCTTGTGCAAGAACAGTGGCGGTAGTCGTACCATCACCTGCAATATCTGCAGTTTTAGATGCTACTTCTTTTACCATTTGAGCACCCATGTTCTCAATAGCATCTTCCAGTTCAATTTCTTTTGCTACAGTAACACCATCTTTTGTTACAGAAGGCGCACCGAATTTTTTCTCAATTACCACGTTACGGCCTTTAGGTCCGAGGGTAACTTTTACTGCATTAGCCAGGGTATCAACACCCTTCTTCATTTTATTTCTTGCTTCGATGTCAAAGAATATTTGTTTTGCCATGTTTGTTCAATTTGAAAGGTTAAAAATTTGGTCCACCTGAGGCGGATTGAAAATTAGGTTGACAATTATAATGTGGATAATCAAGAAAATGCTTCATTAGCACATTTTCAAATTATTACACGATTGCCAACAGATCGCTTTCGCGCATAATCAGCAAATCCTGACCTTCAATCTGGATTTCTGTACCAGCATATTTACCGTACAATACCGTATCGCCTACTTTTACAGTCATAGGCTCATCTTTTTTACCATTTCCGGCAGCAACGATGGTTCCACGTTGTGGTTTTTCTTTTGCGGTGTCAGGGATTATAATTCCGCCGGCAGTTTTTTCTTCAGCAGCGGCCGGCTTAACAATTACTCTGTCATGCAGAGGAGTAACGTTGAGTTTCTTAGCCATACGTTATTGGTTTTAATTTAAAAGGTTTAAAATCTTTTTCCCTGTCAGCGAGAAGTGTGCCATCGGTCGGTAACAGGTCAAAATTTCAGTTTTGGCTTGTTTTTGATGGCTGGAAGGCCTTTCTCTGTCAGAACGGGCGGCAAAGATGCACTAAGTTTCCCGTTAGCGGTGTCAAATTTTCATTCTCCAAGGATTTTTTAAAAATCCTGATTCCCCCCAATCCAATCCTTTCCCATTCCCGTAAATGTCATAAAATCGTCAGATTATGAAAATGATCAAGAAAATAGCCAAAGGATTATTGATCACTTGCCTGGTGCTTTTTGCTACCCTTTTTATCTACGCGAACTGGAATAAGCCAAGTCTGGGAGAAAAAGTGTACATGGAAAATCCCACCCAAATTGTGGTGATGACGCTACCCGAAAACTTTACCGAAAAAGATTCTGCTGCTGTGGATCGTTTTCTTGCCGGTCAGGACGGGGTATATTCTACTGTTATCAGCCGGTATAGTCAGACCCTCTGCATCACTTTTGACCCGCGTGAAACCAATCGAAGCAGTATGATAGAAATCATGTCTGCATACAATACCTCTATCCGTGAAAGGGTACCACTCAGCAACAGAGCAGAATGTCCGGTGAACCTGAATGCATTTCGTAAAATCACTTATGCACTAAACGTGCGCAAATAATCATTCAAATCTTTAACCAATTAAATCAAATAGCAATGAAAAAGAGCCTCGTACGTATGTCGGCCCTTGCACTCTGTGCAGCCATGCTGTTCACTGCATGTAAAAAAGATGATGCACCTCCGGCTAATACCGGAAGTGAACTGTACAAGCGATTGGGCAGTAATGCCGGTATCAAAAAAGTAGTAGATGATTTTATCGGTATTGTAGTAGCTGATAATGTCATTAACGGCTTTTTTGCGAACACGGCTAAGTCACAAGAGCGTGTGGATGATCTCAAAATGCATCTGGTAAATCAGATTGGGGAAGCGGTAGGCGGACCTGAAAAGTACACCGGTTTATCTATGAAAGCGGCTCACGTTGGATTAGGTATTAAAGATGTACACTTCAATGCATTGGTAAATGATCTAGTAGCAGCATTGAAGAAAAACAATGTAAGCGATGCGGATGTCAACACTATTGGTAGTGCTTTATTACCAATGAGGGCTGATATCGTTGAGCCATAATCCGACAGGGTTATTCATCATAGGTTGTATCAAGGTTAGACCCGTCCGTTCCCGGATGGGTTTTTCATTTTGAACGGGTCTTATTAATTAATATCTTTGCCGTTTCCCAACAAGTTCTTACCAGATGATCAGTAGAAGAAATATTCGTGTGAAAGTGATGCAACTGCTTTACATGATGGAAGCAGCAGAGACGAGTGTAACAAGACAAAAACCGGAGATCGAACTCAAAAAGCAATTCGATCAAACAACAGCCCTGTTTGTTTACCTGCTTTATTTTATTACAGAAGTAGCCCGTTATGCGGAAACGCATGCCTTAAAAGGAGCTTCTAAAAATCTGCCCAGTTCAGCAGATCTAAATATCAATACCAAGATTGCGGGTAATGAGTTATTATGGGCGATGCTTGAGAGTGCTACTTTTCAAAAAGCACTTGAAATTCACACACCCTCAAAACTGTTAGATCAAGATCTAGTACGTAAAACATATACTGAATTAACAGCATTAACGCAATACCACGAATACATTAGTGTTCAGGGTAGAGAAAAGGCAAAAGAGAAAGAGATCATCAAGATTATATTTACGCATCTAATGCTTCCCAATGAATCTTTTATCAGTCATGTGGAAGAGCATTTTAATAATTGGGATGATGATGCCGAGATGATGGAACAATTGGTGTTGAATTATTTTCAAAAGCCATCCAGCTATAATATGCAAGAGATGGTGAGTCAGGAAAAATGGCAGTTTGCCAAATCATTGTTACTCACTAGTATTGAGAAAAAAGAAATTGCTACAGATCTTATCAAACCCAAATTGAAAAACTGGGATGCGGAAAGAATTGCACAACTGGATATGATATTAATGAGAATGGGTGTTTGCGAGTTGTTGTATTTCGAAACCATTCCTACCAAAGTCACCATCAACGAATACATTGATTTGGCTAAAGAGTACAGTACACAACAAAGCGGACAATTTGTGAATGGTATCTTAGATAATATTCATAAAGAGTTAACTGAGGGTGGTAAAATTCAAAAAATTAGTTACAAGAAATAGGATCGCTATGAAAAGAGTTTCATTTCTGTTCTTTTTTGTTGCCTGTATTTTGCTTTTATCTTGTGCAGGACCCGATAAAACCACTCCATCTGCAGATTCTCATCTGGCAGATACGGCCAACTTTACAACGATTCAATGGTTGGATTCTGTTGTTAATTTTGGTACCATCACACAAGGTGAAAAAATCAGACTGCAATTTAAATTCAAGAACACCGGTCAGAAACCTTTGTTTATTACCAATGTGAGGGCTGGTTGCGGTTGTACGGTTCCGAGTTATACTAAGGAGGCAGTGGCTCCGGGAGCAACCGGAGAGGTAACGGCTGAGTTTGACACCAACCGTTCTGCAGCAGGTAATGTTCATAAAAATGTAGTGGTACATACGAATACCTCTAATGGAAACGAACACAACCTTATCTTTACAGGAAATGTAAAGGAAGTTAAAGTCAACTAATATCTTTTATCACTTAAATAAATCGCAATGTTTTATCTCAATTCAGTATTACTTGCCGCTAATGGACAGCAGGGCGGAGGCATGGTTCAATTGGTCATGATGGGAGCCATCATTCTTGTATTTTGGTTATTCATGATTCGTCCACAAGCTAAAAAAGCAAAAGAGCAGAAGAAGTTCGTTGATAATATGCAAAAAGGCGATAAAATTGTGACTATCGCCGGTATTCACGGTGTGATCAATAAAATCAATGAAGACGGAACCATTCAACTGGAAGTAAGTCCGGGCAGCTATTTAAAGATTGAAAAATCTTCCGTTAGTATGGAATGGAGTGCCGCTTTGAATAAAGCCGCCGATAAAAAATAATTTCAACTGAAATTCAACTAAATTCAAGGTCTGGAACCATCGTTCCGGGCCTTATTTTTTATGCTAAAGATTGGCGTTACAGGTGGCATAGGCAGTGGTAAATCTACTGTGTCAAATATTTTTAAAGTACTGGGTATTCCGGTCTTTGATGCAGACAGTTATGCCAAAAATATTATGCAAACAGATGCCGCTTTGAAAAATGCAGTGATGGAATTATTTGGGGAAGCGTCTTATCAAAATGGACAACTGAACCGAAAATGGATTGCTGATATTGTATTTAAAGATCCTACACAATTGGAGAAATTAAATGCCATCATTCATCCAGTAACCATTAAGGCAGGAGATGAGTGGGCTTCCCGACAAGGGAGTCCGTATACCATCAAAGAAGCCGCTTTATTTTTTGAGTCAGGTTCCGCTGAAGGAATGGACTATATCATTGGTGTATTTGCGCCACAACATGTCAGGATTAACCGTGTGATGCAACGTGACGGTATCAGCCGAGAAGAAGTACTGAACAGAATGAATAGGCAGATTCAAGAGGAAGTAAAAATGCGTTTATGTGATTATGTAATCATTAATGATGATCAACATTTATTGATTCCGCAAGTATTACAATTGCATCATCATTTTATTGAAGAATCCAAACTATCATCTCATGAATAAAGTAAATGTCATTGAAAAGTTTGCCCAAGTAGATGGATACTGGAATCCGGCTGTGGTTGGGGCTTTGAATGGACAAGAAGTAAAGCTTGTAAAATTCAAAGGACCTTTTACCTGGCATCACCATGATCATGAGGATGAATTATTTTATGTGGTCAAAGGCAGCTTTGTAATGGAATTTCGTAACCGCCATATTGAATTAAAGCAAGGCGATTTTTTGATTGTTCCCAAAGGAGTTGAACACAGACCCAATGCCAACGAAGAAGTATGGGTTATGTTGTTTGAGCCTGCGTCTACATTAAATACTGGAAATGTGGTAAATGAGTTTACTAAAAATACTTTGAAACACTTATGATAGCAGCTACACCAGCACCCCCTTATTATGCCGTTATTTTTACCAATGAATTAACTTCCCATACAGAAGGCTACGAAGCAATGTCGCAGCGAATGGCTGAGCTAGCATTGGCTCAAAAAGGTTGTTTGGGTTATGAGTCTGTACGTAATGGATTAGGCATTACCATCTCATATTGGGAAAGTTTGGATGATATCCGAAATTGGAAAGCCAATGCAGAACATATCATCGCACAACAAAATGGAAGAGATATTTGGTATAAGTACTATAAAACACGAATTTGCAAAGTAGAGAGAGATTATGGCTATGAGCAAAATCCATAAGTCTTTCAACCCCCTAATCCCTAAATTATGATTGCAGCCCCCATCCCTGTAAATGAACAAGAACGGTTACAGGAACTGATACGTTATGAAGTCTTGTATACACAATATGAAGAAGATTTTGATCAGATTGTTCAGTTAGCTTCCGCTATTTGTAAAACACCAATTTCTACTATTACTTTACTAGACTTTAACAAACAATGGTTTAAAGCAAAAATAGGTATTGAGAATACAGAAGGAGATCGTGATGTTTCTTTCTGCGGACATACTATAGTTGATGAAGAAGCGATTATGATCGTGAACGATGCATTGGAAGACCAACGCTTTATTGATAATCCTTTAGTATTGGGAGATCCTAATATTCGTTTTTATGCCGGATACCCTTTAGTAAGTCCATCGGGATATAAGCTGGGAACCTTATGCGTCATTGATAGGGTACCACGTAGTTTAACAGCTGAGCAAGAATTGACTTTGAAAACACTCGGTAATCAGGTGATCAAGTTGTTTGAACTAAGGCTAAGAAATAAAGAAGCCGAAGTTCGGAATAGACTGATTGAAGAGCAAAAGCAGCAATTGGAAGAGTCAAAATCTGTTCAAAGTAAAATTATATCCATCATTGCACATGATGTGCGTGGACCTGTGACATCTTTAAAAACAATGATTGAACTAACCAAAGCCAAAAGTTTAACTGAGGCTGAAACAGTTCAGTTATTTGACATGCTGGATAAACAACTGGATGGCACTTTAGACATGCTGACCAACCTTGTGGATTGGGGAAGTATGTTATTAAGGAAAGGCAAACTATCTATTTCATCTGTGAACATTTCTTCCGTAGTGGAGAAACTAATAAAGAATCTTTCTCCAATGGTACAACTGAAAAAAAATCAGTTCCAAAATCTGGTACCAATAGATGCGGATGTAATGGCAGATGAAAATACATTGCGATTTATTTTGCGCAATATCATTAGCAATGCGAATAAATTTACCAGCGCAGGAACCATTACTATACATATTCAACCCAATGAAAATAAAGATCTCATGTCCATCATAGTGTCCGATACCGGATGTGGGATGCCTATAGAAATTCAACAACAATTATTCAATCCTGCGAAACGACATAGCCGGGAAGGTACCAATAAAGAGAAGGGGAGTGGTTTGGGCTTATTGCTAGCTAAAGAGTTTGCTGAAGCCATGCATGCATCCATAGATGTGAAAAGTGAACATGGAAAAGGTACTAGTTTCAGTGTTACACTTCCTGTTTCCATCTGATACTACTCAATACAAAGAAGAAGGTATTTCAAAAGCCTTGAGATTCGTTTGATAGTGTATGGTTCATGGCTTATAGTCCATGATCGATAGTAAAAGAAAGAGGCTGTAAAAGACTTTTGATACAGCCTCTTTCTATAGTCTTGTCTCTTGCAACTTTGTTCTTGAATTTCTTAGAAAGGTTATTTTTTGTTGATGACTTCTTCTATCACTTTTCCAACCGCACCATTTGGCATTTGAATATGTAGCATTGCAGCCAGTGTTACGGCAATATCTGTCATGTATCTTTCCTGATAACTTTTGCCGGGTTTGATATTCCATCCATACCAGAGTAATGGAATATGTGCATCATATGGATTCCACACACTATGATCAGTTCCTTTGGGATTGCCTTTGAACCAATTGGGTTTAGGAATTACTTGTAAATCAGCACTTCGATAGGGGTAGTATCCATTAATTAACCTCTCCCGAATGGTTTTTTGCAAATTGGATTCTCCTAATTCTTCCTTATCTATGACCCTGTAAATGCCTTCTTCTTTTTCAAGTTCATGAATAAGAAATGATTTGAGTTCTTCTTGATCAATTCCTAAAGAATCAATCTGCTTATGATTCAGAGCCAGATTGTAATAAGTGGAATTGATGATTGCATTTTTTATTTTAAATTTATTTTCTGCCAAACCATTTACTTTTCTTACCAAACTACCTAATGGGATAGAACCTCCAGGCAAATTATTTTCTTGTAAAAAATCAGGAACATGTGCTGCACCATGATCTGCAGTCAGAAATAACAAATAGTTTCCTTTACCTACCTGAGCATCTAAAAAATTCAAAAATTGTTCAATGTCTTTATCCAAACGCAGATAAGTATCTTCAATTTCAATGGAGTTAGGCCCAAAACTGTGTCCGGCATAGTCTGGAGAAGAAATACTTACTGCCAGAAAATCTGTTTCTTTATTTTTTCCTAGCTGTTCATGTATAGCTGCAGCTTTCGCCATTTCAAAAGTATAAGTAGATGCCTGGGGAAGAAACGGTAGTTTATAATAATCTTTACCAATAAAGCCACTCATATCATAGGGGAAACTATTTTTTGAACCTATTTCTGTTCGCTCATAATCTTTTGCATCAGCACTACTTTGTTTGTAGGTATCAATTGGATACAATGTTTTCCATCCTTCTCTGTAATAAGTATCAGGTAATTTCCTTGCATTAAAATCCTTCACCCATTGTGGAAGATCGGTCATGTAATAGGTACTGCTGATAAAAATTCCTTTTGATTCATCATACCAATAAGCAGCATTCGCTGAATGTCCGGCCGGGAGAATTGCACCTCGGTCTTTAATTGAAATACCAATGACTTTACTTCGGAAATTGGTAGCCAATCTCAATTCATCAGTCACGGTATTGGTCACCATATTTCTCGGACTCATTTCTCCGTCTCTACTATCTGATCCCACTGTTTTTACTGATTTATCTTCTGCACAATACACACTGCGTTGCAACTTGGTATCCCACCAATTATTACCGGTAATTCCATTGATGGCGGGAACAGTTCCAGAATATACGCAGGCATGACCACAACCGGTAGCAGTGGGCGTATAGGGAATAAAAGTATTCTCACAACTAAAACCCTGATTCAACAAACGATTGAATCCTCCCTGACCATAACGGTTTTGATACCTGTAGAGGTAGTCCCAACGCATCTGGTCAACCATGAGTCCAACAACCAACTTCGGTCTGGCAACGCCTTGAGGGGTAGTTTGTATTGGACTTTTTTGAGAAAAAACTTGTAAAATCAGGAGGTTCAGGCAGAAGGCCCATAACAAATTCTTCTTCATTTTGAGTTTTTTTGATGTAAAGCTGGGGTGAAGATAGGATATGGTGAATAAATGCGCTTGCCCCTTCAAGCCGAAAAGATTAGTTTTGCGCAAATTTTGAACCAAAGTAATAATTTGATAATATGGCAGACATCTTTGAGAAACTGGTTAAGAATTATGGCCCAATAGGTCAGCACCGTGAGCGTGCACATGGATATTTTGCTTTCCCTAAGCTGGAAGGTGAGATTGGTAGCAGAATGATTTTTAGAGGAAAGGAAATGATTGTTTGGAGTTTGAATAATTATCTTGGACTGGCCAATCACCCTGAAATTCGTAAAACTGATGCGGAAGCTTCAAAACAGTTTGGTCTGGCATTACCCATGGGTGCTCGTATGATGAGTGGTAACAGTAATTACCATGAGCAACTGGAAAGAGAACTGGCAGCATTTGAATCCAAAGAAGATGCTATTCTGATGAACTTTGGATACCAGGGTATCATGAGTGCCATTGATGCTATTTGTGGTCGTCATGATGTAATTGTCTATGATGCCGAAAGTCATGCTTGTATCATCGACGGATTACGTTTACATCCCGGACACCGTTATGTATTTAAGCACAATGACCTGGAAGATTTTGAAAAGCAATTACAGCGTGCTACTGCACTGATTGAAAAACAAAAGACCGGTGGTATTCTCGTGATTACCGAAGGTGTTTTTGGTATGGCAGGTGATCAGGGAAAATTGAAAGAGATTGCAGCATTGAAGAAAAATTATGATTTCCGTTTAATGGTAGATGATGCGCATGGCTTTGGCACATTGGGTAAAACAGGTGCAGGCGCCGGAGAAGAGCAGGGATGTCAGGATGATATTGATCTTTATTTTTCAACTTTCGCAAAATCAATGGCATCGATTGGTGCGTTTATGGCCGGACCCAAAATCATTATTGATTTTATCCGATACAATATCCGTTCTCAGATTTTTGCGAAGAGTTTGCCAATGCCGATTGTAATTGGTAATCTGAAGCGTTTGGAAATGTTGCGTAATATGCCCGAACTAAAAGATAAGTTGTGGAGTAATGCGATGAAATTGCAGAATGGATTAAAAGAAAGAGGATTTGATATCGGAAAAACAGATACACCGGTAACACCTGTGTATATGAAAGGTGGAGTAGAAGAAGCAACAGCGATGGTGATGGATTTGAGGGAGAACTATCATATTTTCTGTTCTATTGTAGTATATCCTGTTATTCCGAAAGGTCATATTATTTACCGCTTGATTCCAACAGCTTCACACAGCGATCAAGATATTGAAGAGACACTGAAAGCATTCAGTGAAACGAAAGCTAAGTTGGATGCGGGAGCGTATAAAGCTGAAGCTATTCCGGATATGGCGGAAGCTAATTAAACAGAGTAATTCTGAATATCCAATGTTGGATTTTCAAATTGTATAACGATACAAGGCCGTCATGATTTATTGTGGCGGCTTTTTCTTTTGATATTTTGCAATATGAATATAGAACATATCGCCATTTGGTGCAGAGACTTGGAAGTTATGCGTTCGTTTTACATACAGTATTTCAATGCAGTTTCCAATGAACTTTATATCAATGAAAAGAAACAATATCGGTCTTACTTTCTCTCATTTGAGTCGGGAGCCAGATTGGAATTGATGCAAATGAATTCAGTAGCCGAAAATCTGAATGGTACAGGGTTACAATATTTTGGATTGAATCATTTGGCTTTTTCAACAGGAAGCAAAATGATGGTTGATGCGCTGACACAACGTTTATCAGAAGCCGGTTTTAAAGTAATAGGAGAACCCCGAACCACCGGAGATGGTTATTATGAGAGTGTGGTACTGGATCCTGAAAATAACAGAATTGAAATAACGGTGTAAAAAAAACCGATGTTGAAATCAACATCGGTTTTTTTTATACCATGTTATCTACTTATAATTTTTTGATCAGTTCAGATCCCAGTTTCACGTATTCATCATTTTTAGCAGTTGTAGCCAATTCGATACATTTTTCAGCACTTGCTTTCGCACCTACTTTATCACCCATATCGCGCTGAATTTTAGCTTTCAAGAGGAATATCCAGAAACCATTCTGGTTTACTTCAGTGGCTTTGGTAGCAGCATTCAATGCTTTGGTCATATCCTTATCCCACTCATAGTAGAAATTAGCAGCAGGATAATACGCATTCGGGTTTACTTTTTCAGCACTCAAGGCTTTTTCAACTTGAGCACGTAAACGATCTTTTACATTGGTACTGATCGGAATTCTAACAGAAGTTCCACCCCAGATGATGTTCAGGTCACAACTTTCAAAAGTGATATTCGCAAATTGCATGGTAAATGTTTCTGTATTACCGGCAGCTTTATCGGCTTTTACTTTGAAGCGAACCACATCTTCAGCTTCTTTGTATCCGTCAGTGCCCCAGTTGGTAAGGCCTTTGTTCAAGATTACTTCCCAGGTATCTTTTCCGGGAATAGTATACAGGACATAAGAACCTGTATCCAATCGTTTTCCACCAATGGTTACATTGTCTGTAAATTTCATGCGGGTAGCGGCATTGGCACCTGTACGCCATAATTTATTCAGGGGAGCCAAATCACTGTTCTCTTTCAATAAAGAGCGGCCATTGATATTGGGGCGAGAATAAGTAAGTTCAATACTTCCCATACCAAATGCCTGCGTTAATTTCTGCGTAGTGCTAGGCTGTGGCATGTTGATCTGCGCAAAGGCATTCAGGCTGCAAATGGTTGCGGCCAATAAGAAAAACTTTTTCATATGTTTCCAGATTTTAGAATAGCGAATTTACCGCAAATTCATCGATGATACCTACCTTTTGTACTTTAATCATCATTATTTCTGAAAAGCCGGATGAAACTGCTGTAAAGTATTGCGTAGGAAATCACGATCCAGATGTGTATATATTTCCGTAGTGGTAATACTTTCATGTCCCAGCATTTCTTGTACTGCTCGCAAGTCTGCGCCACCTTCAACCAAATGAGTAGCAAATGAATGTCTGAATGTGTGTGGTGAAATATTTTTGGTGATGCCAGCCTTGGCCGCCAGATCACGAATGATATAAAAAATCATGACCCTGCTGAGACCTTTGCCCCGCTGATTCAAAAACAAAATATCCTCATAACCGGGAACCATGGGTTGATGAACCCGGATATTCTCTTTGTAGAGTTTGATGTATTTAACGGCATCAGATCCGATGGGAACCAGTCTTTCTTTATCGCCTTTACCAATCACCCTGATAAAGCCCACATCCAGATACAAGCATGATATTTTTAAACCTACTACTTCACTTACCCGTAGTCCACAGCTATACATGGTTTCCAAAATTGCTTTGTTTCTGCCACCTTCCGGTTTACTTTGATCGATCTTTGAAATGATGTGTTCAATTTCTTCAAAACTCAATACATCGGGTAAAGCTCTTTTCGTTTTGGGGGCTTCGAGTAGGGCAGTAGGATCCTTGTTGATAATTTGTTCTGTGAGTAGATACTTATAAAAACTCCTGATACCAGAAATGATCCTAGCCTGCGAAGTAGCTGTCATGCCCAATTCACTGATCCATTTTACAAATCGTTGCAGGTCTTTCAAATCTACATTGGCAGGTGCTTTGCCTGTATCTTCTGATGCAAGAAATAAAGTCAGTTTATCTACATCCCTCAAGTAAGCTTCCACAGAATGATCGCTTAACGATTTCTCCAACCGTAAAAAAGCCTTGTATCCTTTTTTATATGCATCCCACATAAAACGAAATGTACAATCAGTGGAGCAAAATGACAAATAATGATCAGTTTAAAGAGGTTAAATTGTTTTGGCATTGCGGTAGGGGAGACCGATATTGCAAACTCAAAACAGATACTAACTATTTTCGCATGCAGATCAATCTTCGTTCGTTTAAGCAGAAAGTGAGACATCATCAAAAATCCTTCAAAAAGTTCTTGGGTAAAATCGAAAAAAATCCTCCTAGACATCTTGATAAAATTGCAGAAGAAATTGATGCAGCAGTTTGGAAAGAAGTAGATTGTTTAAGTTGTGCCAACTGCTGTAAAAGCATGAGTCCGACTTTTACGAATACAGATATCAAAAGAATTGCTTCACATTTTGACATGTCTCCCAAGGAGTTCAAAGAAAAGTGGTTGTATTTTGATGAAGAAGATGGCGACTGGATGAATCAAAAACAGCCTTGTCAGTTCTTGGATATGTCTTCCAATATGTGTTCCATCTATGAAGTAAGACCCGCAGATTGTGCAGGATTTCCGCATTTAAAGAAAAAGAAAATGGTGGAATACATACATGTGCACAAGCAGAATGTTGAGTATTGTCCGGCAACATTCAAAATGGTAGAAAAAATGATGCAACGTTTCTCCTGATCAGTTACCAATCAGTAATGAAGTCATAGAGATCGATCCGAAAATGGTTTTGTCATTAAAAAACTGCACTTGCTCATCTTCGGTTTTAAGTCCGAGTGTATACAATAAAGGCAAATAATGTTCCGGTGTTGGAATGGATTGACGTACTTCAGCGCCTAGGTCTTTGTATGTTGCCAATGACAGATGATCATTATTCTTAATCAATGTTTTAAATATTTCGTTGGCTTCTGTTGCCCAATCATATCCGGTCTCGGGTGTTTTCCAATTCATGACGCCGAGATTGTGTACCATATTGCCACTACCCATGATAAGTACTCCTTTTTGACGCAAAACACCCAATTCTTTAGCAAGTTGATAGTGCCATAAAGGATCTTGTAGTTGATTCAAGCTCAACTGAACCACAGGTATATTGGCATTTGGATACATGTGTTTCAAAATGCTCCAGCAACCATGATCCAATCCCCAGGAAAGATCTTTTTCAACAGAAGTAGTGGTTACTGCTTTAATCGTTTCATTGGCTAATGCCGGACTGCCCGGGGCAGGATATTGAACATCAAATAATGGTTGTGGAAATCCATAAAAATCATGAATGGTTTTGGGTTGCTCGATTGCCGTAACAAAACTGCCCCTTGTTTCCCAATGTGCTGAAATACATAGTATTGCAGTTGGTTGGGGTAAGTTTTGGATCATTGCTTGCCAGCCCTTAGAAAATTCATTCGATTCAATGGCATTCATCGGACTGCCATGTCCTGCAAATATAACAGGCATTTTACCCTGATATTGCTTACCACTAAGCGATGATGCGAATGAACTAAGCGATTGCATAATTAATGTTTAAACATAAAAAATAAGAATTTGTGTAACTGCAACGTTAAAAGTATACATCTTCGATCAAAAAGATCTCTTTAGCGATACCGTTCACCAATGTAATAGCAATGACATCAAATTGGATATATTTCCATTCCGGATGCTGGTATTGGTATTGTTCCGCAGCGTTTTTTAAGTGCGTCATCTTCTCGCGGGTAATACTTTCCTCCGGTTTGCCAAAGCGAAGTGAATTACGGGTTTTTACTTCAATAAAATGAAGCTTATTTTTTTTAGAAGCAATGATATCAACTTCCCAATGCTTGAATCGCCAGTTCCGCTCGAGTACTTGATATCCCTTCTCAGATACATATCCGCAGGCGATTTCTTCGCCCAAGTCGCCAGTTTCGATGTTTTTGTTCATAAACTATTTCGTTAAAAATGAATGATTGAATACGATTTCATAAGAATTGAACGTTCTTGCAATTGTTTACTATGTCTAATCGCTATTCGATATTAAAATTGCAAGGTAAGGTTCAACACTACGACTGGGGCGGATATACGTTTCTGCCGGAGTTGTTGGGAATAAAAAATGAAGAAAAAAGACCTTTTGCAGAATATTGGTTAGGAGTTCACCCAACAGCCTCAGCATATGTTGCGATCCAGAACGGCTGGAAGCCACTACAACAGTTGATCGATGAAGAACCCGATGCAGCGCTTACGCCTGCCTTGCGCCAAAAATTTGGCAACATCCCATACCTACTCAAAGTCATGGATGTTCGGGAAATGTTGTCCATACAGGTTCACCCCAGCAAAGAAAATGCAATAGCAGGTTTTGAAAGGGAAAATCAATTGGGAATACCTTTGAATGCTCCTCACAGAAATTATAAGGATCAAAATCACAAACCCGAAGCTATGTTGGCAATCAGTGAGTTCTGGTTGTTACATGGATTTAAACAGAAAGAACAGCTACAGCAAATATTGGAGGAAGTCATAGAGTTCCAAATCTTACTTCCTTTGTTTAGAAAAGAAGGGCTGCAATCTTTGTATCGTTTCATCATGGAAATGGAGCAACAAAGTATCAATGATCTTTTATTACCCCTAGTGAAACGTGAGATTCGACAGAAACAAGAAGGGTTACTCAATAAAAATCATCCGGGTTGGTGGGTAGCCAAACATTTCAATGACCAGCACCCAAGCGGTGATATAGATCGTGGCATCTTTTCTATCTATTTTTTCAATATCGTTTGTCTACAGCCGGGCGAAGCCATTTTTCAAGGAGCAGGATTACCACATGCATATTTGGAAGGACAAAATATCGAGTTGATGTCGAATAGTGATAATGTATTACGTGCCGGATTGACTAAAAAACACATAGATGTCCAAGAGCTATTAGCCAATACTGATTTTACTCCGATTGTCCCTAACATACTAAAAGGACAGAGTAGGCGAGATGGAGAGCAGGTTTTTCATTTTCCGATATCGGATTTTTCCCTCACGCATGTATTGCTGAACAGTGATACCAGTTTTGAAGACAAAGCCATTTCTCCTGAAATATGGGTGGTCATTGAAGGAGGGGTAATCATCAATCAACAATTGGTTGTTAAAAAGGGGGAGGCATTTATTGTGTTTCCAGGACAGTCTTATCAGTTCTTATCTTCCGGTAAAACTTCATTGTATAAGGCTTTTGTAGCTATTCCGGATGCTTATTCACAGGATGAGGAAAATTGAGGTCTAAACTTGGCTCATAACACTTATTTTTGTCCCTGAAATTCTATACAATGAAATTGAATCGTTCGCTTGTTATTTCCCTGGTTTTGACCATTTTTCTAAGTGCTGTGTATCGTGCCATGCCGAATAGACCCTGGGGTTTTGCGCCTCAGTTTGCGATCGCGCTTTTTGCCGGAGCTATTTTTGTAAAAGATAAGAAATGGGCTTTTGCATTACCATTGGTTTCTATGTTTATCTCTGATCTTCTTTATCAATTTTTATACAATAAGGGGTTGACTGAAATCCCGGGCTTTTATAAAGGACAGTGGGTGAATTATTTATTGTTCACGAGCTTGACAATTTTTGGTTTTATGGTACATAGCCAGAAACCTTTACAGGTATTGGGGGCTTCGATTGCTACACCTACCACTTTCTTTTTGATTTCTAACTTTATGGTTTGGGCCGGTGGCGGTGGATTGAAACGTCCGAAGACTTTTGAAGGTTTGATGATGTGTTATAATGATGCACTCCCTTTTTATGCGAATAGCTTGATGGCTACAGCTATTTTTTCTGCAATCCTTTTTGGTGGTTATTATTTTCTGAATCAATCTATTGCTAAGAAAAATATTTCTTTATAAAAAGAAACATATTGATAAAAAAAATCCGCAGCAAACACTGCGGATTTTTTTATGCATGTAGGATAAGCTCCGAAAAATAATACTGTTCGTGCTGTAATGCTTGTTTGACTTCGATTTTAAGTGGGTGTTTGAATAGTGGACAATCATACACCAGCGTATGAAACTCCCCATTTTCACCACAAGCATCTACACCCAACGCTTCTAATTCATCAATCAATGCAGGTGTCAAAGTTTTACCAATAAAAGAAGCTCCCATCACAGTATTACAACTCACGATCATGGTTTGAATACCACTATCTAACATTTGCATCACTAAAGATCTGCGATCTTGCTGCCATAAGGGAAGAACAGCAGTGAGTTCAGCGCTGTTGCATACTTTTTCTTCCCAGTCGCGATGTGCCTGTAGGTCAATATCTCCAAACACAGCATGCGTTACTGCATAAGTTTCTCTGAGTTGCTGTAGTGCAGCAGTAAAATGTTGTTCATATTCCTGCCAACTACTGCTGACCAAATAAATGGGTAATTCTGCAGCTGCTGATTGTGCTTTTAATATTGATTCAGGAATACCATGACTTCTGGAAATTTTACCCGTTTCATTCATGACATTGAGCAATACTGCAGGCTGATAGCTCTGCTCGATGGCTTTCATCAGTGCAAAGCAACTATCTTTTCCGCCACTCCAAGAACTGAGACAATTGTTCAATTTGAAAATTTGAGGATTTGATCCGCCTTAGGCGGATTGAAAATGATCAATAGTGTATAGGAAAAAACGTTCTTTATTCTAACGAATTTTCAAACACGTCATCTACCAAAAGATTTGTTCCATCTGCAGCAGTAGTGGCTAGTTCGTCACATCGATTATTCCATGGATTATTGGCATGTCCTTTTACCCAAACAAACCGTACTTGAAAATGATTGGCAATGGCTTTATAACGCAACCAAAGATCTTTATTCTTTTTGCCGCCTTTGAAATCTGTCCGTATCCAATTATCCAGCCATTTTTTTTCTATCGTATTCACGATGTACTGACTGTCTGTATAAATAGTGACAGCTATATTTCTTTTAGTCAATGACTCCAATGCCACAATCACTGCCATCAATTCCATGCGGTTATTCGTTGTGTGTCGATATCCCGCTGAGATTTCTTTTCTTTTATCTCCCCACATTAAAATAATACCATAGCCTCCCGGTCCCGGATTGCCCCTGGCCGAACCATCTGTATAAATAATGAGTTGATGTCCGTTTGATGTACTCATGCTAATTTGTATGCACCTTTCATGTATAAAACAGCTTTACCGGCAATCGTCACTCGATCTCCCTGAATACCACACCAAAGATCACCATGACGTTTGGACAACTGTTCTGCTTTCATGGATGTTTTACCCAAAGCTTTTGCCCAATATGGAATCAATGTAGCATGTGCTGAACCTGTTACAGGGTCTTCTCCAATCACAGAATTGGGGACGAAGAATCGAGACACAAAATCAGCAGAATTTCCTTTAGCAGTAATGATAACACCCAATGTTTCCACTTGATTCAATTGCACAAAATCTGGAATTACTTTTTCGATTTCTTCCTGAGATTCGTAAATCAAAAAATAATCGCGTGAACGTAGTACTTGTTTGGGCTGAATGCTAAATCCTTCTAACAGATGTGCCGGTATTTCACAAGCAACAGGCATACGGGCCGGAAAATTCATTTCCATCAGGTCTCCGTTCTTAGTAACCGTTAGTAATCCACTTTTGCTATGAAAACGAATGCTGTCTTGTGAATAGCCAAGTTCATGAAACAGAACATACGCTGTAGCCAGGGTAGGGTGACCCGCCAGATCGATCTCTAATTCAGGTGTAAACCAGCGGATATCATAATCTCCATCAGGTCTCTGCACAAAAAATGCAGTTTCTGAAAGATTATTTTCATTGGCTAACTGTTGCATGGTGGCGGTAGGAAGCCATTCTGTAAGCGGACAAACTGCTGCAGGATTACCTCCAAATACATGGTCTGTAAAAGCATCAACAGTATAAATCGGGTAAGTCATGGTATAATGATTGAACCGCAAAGTAAATTCATTCAGCTATATCACGACTTACCATTAGCATAATTTCAGGATTGTTTATACTTGAAACACGCCGGTACGAAAAGTATCCATATCCGGGTTATGATTAGCAGCATGCAATCCTTCTGCAATTACTTTTCTTGTTTCTGTTGGATCAATGATACCATCTACCCAAAGTCTGGCAGCAGCATAGTAGGGTGTGGTTTGTCTTTCGTATCGTCCTTTGATCTCTTTTAATAAAGCCTGTTCTTGTTCTTTATCTACTTCTTTGCCTTGTGATTTCATGGAAGCCACTTGTATTTGCGCCAAAGTTTTAGCCGCTTGTTCTCCACCCATCACGGCAATCTTTGCAGATGGCCATGCATAAATAAAACGAGGATCATAAGCTTTACCACACATGGCATAGTTACCTGCGCCATAACTATTACCTACAATAACAGTGATTTTGGGAACTACTGAATTCGCTACTGCATTCACGAGTTTAGCACCATCTTTAATGATGCCACTATGTTCGCTTCTACTGCCTACCATAAAACCGGTTACATCTTGCAAGAATACCAGTGGAATTTTTTTCTGATTACAATTCAAGATAAATCTTGCAGCTTTATCAGCACTGTCATTATAAATGACACCACCAATCTGCATTTCACCTTTTTTGTTTTTACAGATCAGACGCTGGTTCGCCACTATGCCAACAGCCCATCCTTCAATACGAGCATATCCACAGAGAATGGTTTTACCATAATCCTGCTTGAACTGGTCAAACTCACTATTATCCACCATTCGCTCAATGATATCCAACATATCATAAGGCTTCAGATTGCCTTCGGGAATAATGCCATACAATTCTTTCGGATCTTTTTTGGGTACTATGGGTTGAATCCTGTCGAATCCTGCGTTTCCTGAAGCACCCAATTTGTTCATGATCTTTTTGATGTGATCCAGACAATCCTTTTCGGTTTTAAACTTGTAATCTGCAATACCACTGATCTCAGTGTGGGTAGCAGCTCCCCCCAATGTTTCATTGTCAATGTCTTCACCGATGGCAGCTTTCACCAAATAAGCACCTGCCAGAAAAATACTGCCATTGCCTTCCACCATTAAGGTTTCATCACTCATAATCGGCAAATAAGCACCGCCTGCTACACAAGCACCCATGACAGCAGCTATTTGTGTGATGCCCATGGCACTCATTCTTGCATTGTTCCTGAAAATGCGTCCGAAATGTTCTTTATCGGGAAAGATTTCATCTTGCATCGGTAAGAATACGCCGGCACTATCCACCAAATAAATAATGGGCAACCTATTCTCCATCGCTATCTCTTGCATTCTTAAATTCTTCTTTCCGGTAATCGGAAACCAAGCACCCGCTTTCACCGTTTGATCATTGGCTACAATAACAGCCTGACGACCACTCACATAGCCTATTCCGGCGACTGTTCCGGCAGATGGACAACCACCTTCTGCTTCATACATATCAAAACCGGCAAAACCGCCAATTTCTACAAAGGGTTTATCTCGGTCACACAAATATTCAATCCGCTCTCTTGCGGTAAGCTTATTGCGTTCTCTTTGTTTTTCGATTGATTTCTTTCCACCGCCCAGTTTGATCTTTTCGAAATATTGCTCCACTTCACTGAGCATGAGTTTCATCCAGTCTTCGTTACGGTTAAATGCCATGTCTGTCATACGAACAATTGTTAGTTTTGCAAAGATAGGGGGGTATCGATCATTTGTGAGATAAAATTATGATTTGAAAAATGTGCAAGAACTTATTGGCTATGAGCTATGAGCCATGAGCTGCGAGCTTTGGATATTATTAATTGTAGGTATGCTCCTGCTCATTTTTAAACAATACCGATGGTGAATGAGTTTTAGTTTTTACACGAGTAAAAAATGCCTTAGATTCTCAAAAGGCTATTTAACCCCTCAAATTTAACTTATAAAAGCTCGCAGCTCATGGCTCATAGCTCGGAGCTAGTTTTATCGGAAAGTAATAATTTCAAAATTGTCTTTTGATCAAATATTGCCCTATTCTGGCATGCGTCCATTTTTTACTTTATTTTTAGAACATGTCATATGATTACATCATCATAGGTGCCGGATCAGCAGGTTGTGTATTGGCCCATCGCTTATCAGAAGGTGGACATCATAAAGTTTTATTGTTAGAAGCTGGAGGATCGGATAAGAAACTAGAAATTCATATTCCCGGTGCATATACACAACTGAATCGATCAGATGCCGATTGGGCTTTTTGGACAACCCCACAAAAGCATATTGATCATCGACGTCTTTTTATTCCCAGAGGGAAAACGTTAGGCGGTAGTAGCTCTACCAATGCCATGGCGTATGTTAGAGGCAATCGGGCTGATTTTGATGAATGGGCTTCTTTAGGAAACACCGGCTGGGATTTCGCATCGGTATTACCCTATTTTAAGAAGTCTGAACACAATGAAAATTATGGAGGCGAATATCATGGATGGGATGGGCCTTTGAACGTTACGCATTCTATGCAGCCACATCCTTTGGGGGAAGTGTTTGTAGAAGCTTGTGAAGAAATAGGTATAGCTTATAATGACATTCATAATTATCTATTGATAATCAAGCAACTTGAAGATTGATAGTACAGCCCAGCTTCTCAGCTTCTTTTTTCAGACGTGCTATTTTTCTTTCTTTCAGCTTTGCTTCATCTAATGCGATTACTTTAGGATCATAAGCAGTTTGCCTCTGAACCATATGATAGAAGATTACTGCCAGTCTTCTGGCCACAGCTTTGATGGCTTTTTTAGAACCCTTTGTGTGAGCCAGCCTTCTGTATAAATGACCAAGCACTCCTTTTTGCTGCCACATAGTTTGTGCTGCTAATCGGAAGGCTTGAGTTGCTGTATTATTAGTAAATCGTTTTTGGTGACCGATTGTTTTACCCCCACTTTTCTTTGGGCGCGCAGATAAATTCAACCAGCTTGTAAAATGATCTGCAGTAGGCCATTTATTCATGTTTAG
>NZ_JBHYCW010000033.1:0-35732 GCF_051861365.1 Sediminibacterium sp.
ACACAGAACCGCGGGCTCCAATATGCCCAATGGTTATTAGATAACAAAAAAGGTCAACCTTTTTTATGTAATTGACAGAGCCTTACTTGTGGCTTGTAGCTTGCTGCTTGAAGCTAAAACGCTTTCGATTTAAGAAACAATTCATCTCCATTCCCCCTAACAACAGTAAATTTGTTACTCGTATTTAATCATTTTAAAAAATCATAGTTATGGCATTTACTTTAGCAGCATTACCGTATGCACACGAGGCGTTGGAGCCACATATTGATACTACTACCATGCAGATTCACCATGGTAAACACCATCAGGCCTATGTAGATAACCTGAATAAAGCCATTGCAGGAACTGAACATGAGGGAAAGAGCTTGGAGCAACTGGTTGCGGCTGCAGGATCTATTAGTCCGGCAGTAAGGAACAACGGAGGTGGACATTGGAACCACACTTTTTTCTGGGAAAGCTTAGCCCCTAATGCAGGTGGCACACCATCTGGCGCTTTGGCTGATGCCATCAATGCAGCTTTTGGTTCATTTGATGCATTCAAAGAAAAGTTTGCCAATGCAGGTATGACCCGTTTTGGAAGTGGTTGGGCTTGGTTGATTGTGAAAGATGGTAAACTGGAAGTAAGCTCTACCCCTAATCAGGACAATCCATTGATGGATGTTGCAGATGTGAAAGGAACTCCCATTTTAGGTGCTGATGTTTGGGAACATGCTTACTACCTCAAATACCAAAACCGTCGCGCTGATTATCTTGCTGCATTCTGGAATGTAGTGAATTGGAATAAAGTGGCTGAGCGTTTTGCAGCAGCTAAGTAATTCTTTATAAGCTGCAAGCCACAAGCTTCAAGCTTCAAGAAAGGGATAGAAATATTCGTGCAGCTTGAAGCTTGTGGCTTGTAGCCTTTTTCACACCAAATAATCAATCATGAAATCACACCTCTCCATTCTCACTGCCATTGTATTCTTTACTGCCTGTTCTTCTGATCAAAAAAGAGTGGTAGTGTTTAGCAAAGGAACTGCCGAGATCAATACAGAAACCAAAACCATCAAAGCCACAGATGGCGCCGGACATGAAGATAAAGCGGTTGACTTTGTTGGAAAGAATGTAGAACTCACATTGAATACAGCTTCCGGAGATGCGAAAGTGACTTTAACAGAAAATGGCTACTATGTGTTGAATGTAAAGAATGATACCATCATTGGTAGTCAGGTCAACTATACCGATCCGCAATTGGCCAATCAAGTGATCACACAGGAGGCGCTAAAATTCAAAATTGATTCTTTAGAAAATTTGGTGGCAAATAAAAATGTAGGAAAAGCCAACCGCAATTTTTACATACTCCCTAACTCCGCTGTACACATTACCGACAATTTTGACGCCATTATCATCGGTCCTTTCCATAAAATGCGTTCTGCTGAAGGTAAAGATGGTAAAGCTCCGGAAGTATATCGCTTTTACAGTATCAAAGAGATCCGCGAAACCATTGCTAAGTTGCAAGGGATGACTGGAGGGGAGAAAACAGTAGAATAAGAAACAGAGAAATCAGGAATAAGAAAGTATATGTTTTCTCACTTTCTTATTCCTGATTTCTCTGTTTCTCTGTTTCTTATTTTCTATTCCGGAACCGGATCATATCCATGCCCACCGCCCGGTCTGCACTTGCTGATTCTTTTGATGGATAACCATCCACCTTTGAACAATCCATGCTTTTGTAAAGCCTCTACCGCATATTGCGAACAAGTTGGTGTGAATCTGCACTTGGGTCCGATATTCGGTGAGATTACGTATTGATAAAACCGGATGAGCAGAATAAAAGGATAGCTTACTATTTGAAGGAGGAGCTTCATGGGTGTGAATGATCAATGGTGAGTAGTCAGTAATGAGTGTATTGTTTATGTGTTTATTCTTTTGATCAGCTTCTCTATTCCTTCTTTCATTTTTTCTCTGACCAATGTATAGTCGGGTAACTCTTTGTCTAAGTAAAGAAAGAAAACTGAGATGGTTTTTGATTGAGTGACTATTGCCTCATGGAGACTTTGTTTTTCCAATCGATACGCTTCCCGCAATAGTCTTTTGATTCGATTTCTGTCTACTGCTTTTTTGAAATGTTTCGAACTCACACCCACTCCTGCATGAACGGGAACAGAAGTATCCCTGCGATCTTTCTCAATAAAAAATACTTTGATGGGGAATACAGAAAAGCTTTTACCGGTGGTAAAAATGGCTTGCAGCTCTGTTCTACTCTTGAGCTTTTCTTTTTTATGATAACCGAATGCCTTCATGTATTGGGTACTAAACTAAAAAAGTCCCGCCGTATAGCGGGACTTTATATTTTCATCCTTTATTCCGATGGATCGGAACAAGACTTATTTTAATCCTTTCTCGCTTGAAACTGTGAGCTTCTTGCGGCCTTTCGCTCTGCGGCTAGCCAATACTTTACGGCCGTTAGCAGTTTGCATACGCTTGCGGAATCCGTGAACAGATTTACGGCGGCGCTTATGCGGTTGAAATGTACGTTTCATAATTACGTTTTTTTAACTAACCCTATAATTTTGTTTCATTTCATTACGGCAGTCACCATACTGCTGTCTGTGAAAGGACGGCAAAAGTAAGGAAAAGCGGTCAGAAATTGGCAAAATTTCGCTTTATAAATTTTAAAGCATTGATTTTCAGCGATAAAAAAGCGTCATTATAAAAGTTCCAGATGTTTGGACCGTAGTTTTTCTCCAAAAAATATACTGGCATGGTTATCAAAATCTACCACGGAATCGGTCGTATAAAAAGTTTGGGTGCCCTGTTTGGAACAACGCTGTTCCATTTCAGGATGACGATGCAGGTACTCTTTCAAACTGGCTGCTACAATCATTCCTTGAGATAAAACAATAGTACCTGCCGGAGCAAATGCCTGTATTTTTTCCAACAATAATGGATAATGCGTACAAGCCAGTAATAAAGTATCAATATCGGGTGCTTGTCGGAATAAACGATCTAAATGTTGTTGAATAAAATAATCGGCTCCCGGTTTATCGTATTCATGATTCTCTACCAATGGAACCCACATAGGACAAGCCTCCTGATACACTTTTAAGGAAGGAAAGAACTTAGCGATCTCAATAGGATAACTTTCACTGATGACTGTTCCAGTAGTTCCTAAAATACCTACAGAGCCTGACTTACTATATTGCCCAATGACTTCTGTGGTAGGTCTGATAACTCCCAATACACGTTTCTTTGAATCGATCTTCGGCAGATCTTTTTGCTGAACAGTACGTAATGCTTTTGCGGAAGCCGTATTACAAGCTAATACCACTAATTCACAACCCTGATCAAAAAACCACTGCACACACTGCAATGTATAATGGTACACCGTATCAAAAGACCGTGGACCATAAGGCGCACGGGCATTGTCGCCCATATAGAGATAATCATATTCGGGCAAGGTCTTAACCAATTCTTTGAGAATGGTAAGCCCACCATAACCACTATCAAAAACACCAATGGGTTGTTGTACGGAAGACATGTTACGAAGTTAATATCTATCGGCTCATGAATGGAATAAGAAATGAGCATAAAAAATCCCGTTCATCATCAGATGAACGGGATCCAATAGTATTCAACAAATTGAATTAGTTTTTCTTAGGAGCAGCAGTGGTTGGTTTTGCACCGGTTGCTGCCGGAACTGGTCCACCAGCTGCTTTCCACGCATCCATGATCTCTTTGCTCAAAGGCAAATTCAGTTTCAGGGCAACCCGAATAGTCAAGTTATCTAAAATACTGGGTTGCACATAAGGAGACAATGATTCTGATTTTAGTACCCATGTGTACTTCTGCTCAGTAACGATCTGCTGTAGCGCATTGTACATTTGTTGTCTATATGGCCCTAACAAACGCTCCATTTTATCACGCTGCATTTCCTCAGAATATTGTTGCCAGTTAGCGATCTTGTAGTACAATCTGTTCAAATCGCTTTCTGCCATTTCTCTTGCTTTTGCAGGCATGGTAGCAGAATCTTTTTTGTAAAGGCTGTCTCTGCGTTTGTAATCCTGTACGGAATACGCATATTCAACATTGAGAGAATCTCTGAGATAGGTATTCATGACAGAATCCATCGTTTGTTCTAAACCGGGAAACAGGCTCAGTAGACTTTGCTCATCAAAGTGACCGATTTTAACCTGAGACTGGGCATTGTTGGAGAACAGTAAGCTAGCCACCGTCACACACACAAGTAATAATTGCTTCATTGTAGAGATGATTTTGAGATATTTGTTTTGTTTTAGGAGTTTTATTTGATCCCCAGTTCTTTTAGGATGTCATCACTTTTATCCAGCTTGGGGTCGGCAAATATAACGGTAATTCCTTCACTTTTATCCAGTACGAAATCATAAGAACGGGCCAATGCCATTTTCTGAACCGCAGAATACACCCTGTCTTGCACCGGCTTAATGAGGCGTTGACGTTCCTTAAACAAATCACCCTCATAACCAAAACGCTTTTTCTGCAAATCGCGAATCTCTTTTTCACGAACAAACAGTTCATCTTCTCGTTTTTTTCTTAGATCTTCCGTTAGCATGAACTGTTCAGCCTCATAGTTCTTATACATTTTATCCAATACAGTCTGTTTATCGTCTATTTCTTTCTGCCATTGTTCCCCGATCTCTTGTAATTTTTTATCGGCGTTTTTGTATTCCGGTATTTTTTCGAGGATGTATTTGGTATCAATGATCGCATAACGTTGCTGCGATTGCGCCATAAAAGCAGTACCAATCAATAGAAGGGTGAAGAGTAAGGTTTTTTTCATAAACTATTTTTTTGTTCAGGTTTCTATTCCGGTTCGAAGCCTAGCATAAAGGTAAACCTTGCTGCATCTTTCAACGGACCGTTTGGTGTGAACCTATCCAATCCTATGCCATAATCAAATCCAAGCAATCCAAACATCGGTAGGAAGAAGCGCATACCCAATCCAACAGACCTTCTGAGCTTAAATGGATTATAATCTTTGATATTAAACCAACCATTGGCAGCCTCATAGAATGCAAGCCCATAAATGGTGCTGCTCGGATTCAAGCTCAATGGATAGCGCAGCTCCATGGTGTATTTGTTAAATATTGTAAAATATTGTCTGGCTTGCTGTTGATCGGGGTTCACTTTGGGATTTGAGTTATCATACACAGGATAACCACGGTGTGCAATGATATCATAACCCAGTAGTGCAAACTGGTTACTCAAACCTGCATCACCCACCTGAAATCTTTCAAACGGTGATATTTGAAGGTTTTGGTTAAATCTTCCTAAGAAACCAAATTTCGCAGAAGCACGAAGTACAAACTGTTTGTTTCTCTCTTCACCATGTGGTTTGCCCAATGGCACAAACCATTCTCCATTGAAACGCCACTTATGATATTCAACCCAACGATAGGGATTGACTTTGTTAGTGATATTCGGATTGATCAATGAATAAGGTGGTGTAATCGCCAGACTCATCATAAAGTTCGATCCTGAACGTGGGAATAAAGGTTGGTCTACAGATGAACGCTGTAAAGCAACACGGAAGTTGAAATTGTGTACGTTACCGTTATTGAATCCCGGCAAATTGATCGGATCAATCGCATAGTCACTCAATTTGTAACGCGTAAAATTCAAACCTATCGACAAAGAGAAAAAGTCATCCGGCCATTTCAACTGTTTTGCTAAACTGATGGTTGCACCGGTCGTAGAAATAAAACTTCTATCCGCAAAGTTCGGATCAAATACCCCCGTAATTGGATTGAAAGTTTGTCCAAATCGGGTATTGTAAATACTAAAAGTCAGTGCGTTTCTTTTCTTTCCTCCCAGCCAAGGCTCAGTGAAGGAGAAATTATAAGATCGGAATGCTTTACCATTACTCTGTACACGTAAACTCAGTTTTTGTCCGTCACCCATTGGCAATGGATCCCAGGCAGATTTCTTCCAGATATTACGAATAGAGAAGTTATTGAATGATACCCCTAGTGTACCTGTTAGACCAATGACACCACCCCAACCGGCGCTCAATTCTAGCTGATCACTCGATTTTTCTTCTACACTGTAATTGATATCTACCGTTCCATCTTCAGGATTGGGAATTGGATTGATTCCAATTTTTTCCTGATTAAAATAATTCAGCTGCGCGATCTCACGTTGAGAACGAATCAGATCTGATCTGCTGAATTTTTCTCCCGGAATGGTTCTTAATTCACGACGAATAACATGTTCTTTGGTTCTGTCATTACCGCTGATGCGAATATTCTTGATAGTTGCCTGCGGACCTTCAATGATTCTGATCTCAAAATCGATGGTATCGTTGTATACTGCAGTTTCAATAGGCTCAGTACGGAAAAAGAGATAACCATCATCCTGATACAATCCACTGATATCACCTCCGTCAGGTGAAGCAGATTTTCCTAATTTCTTGTTCAATACATCAAGGTTATAAATATCGCCTTTACGAATACCGATGATCGCAGTAAGAACAGAATCAGAATACTTGGTGTTCCCTCTCCAGGTAATATTTCCAAAATAATATTTCCTACCCTCATTCATTTTGATATCGATGTTGAGGTGACCGGCTTTGTTATAATAAACCGTGTCTTTCTCAATCACTGCATCTCTATGTCCGAGTGAGTTATAATAATCCAATAAACTTTCTTTGTCTTCTTCAAACTTAATGACATTGAATTTAGCAGAAGACAATTTGAAACGTGCATAAGGATCCAATACCTTTTTGGTCTTACTAAGTGTCAGGAATCCTTTCTCTTGTACGTATTGTTTAAAATCATAGCGTTGAACAGTAACGATCTGGCCACTATCAAAAGATGGATTGAGTGTAAGTCTCGATTTCTCCTTGGTACCTTTGAATTGCTTTTTCAACTTAGTAGCATCAACAGTATTACCGCCAAAGTTGATGTTGTTGATACGAACCTTTGGACCTTTGTTCACCACAAAATCCAGGATCAATGTATTATCAAAAGTTGAATCCGGTCTTTCATCAATGCGTACTTTGGCATTTTGATATCCTTTCTCACCATAAAATTTCTTAATGGCCTCAATTGCAGAAATCTTCATGTTTTCTGTGATCACACGATTACGCACCAATCCGGTTTTACCGGTAAGATCTTCTGATTCTCCTTTACGTACACCTTTAAAAAAGAAGTTGGATAAACGTGGGCGTTCTGTAACGGCAATTTCAATTTCAATCTCTTTATCCACCAGTTTAGTGATATAGATTTCGACATCACTAAAATATTTTTGATCCCATAATTTCATGATGGCTTTTGAGAACGCATCTCCACCCGGGATGGTTACTTCATCGCCAATATTCATATTGGAAATAGAGATGAGTAGGTTCTCATCAAAGAATTTGTTACCGGTAACCTTAATGGCTGATATCTTGTATTTTCTGGGAGTACGCTGGTTGAATATATTAATCAGATCCGCATCTACGGAAGTAATCACCGTATCCTTACTAGTACTTTCTTGCGCATACGTTCCTACGCTAACCAGTGATGATATTAAAGCCAACACTAAAAATTTGTACACTTTCTGCATCCGGATTCTGTTTGTTCTTCAACTGGCTGGACTTGAAACAGCAGTCTTATCAATGGTTTTGGGTTATATAAACGGGGCAAATTAACGGGAATTATTAAAAGTCTTTGTTAAATCAACCACCATTCAAGGGTATTATTAGGCCAATTGTTTTTCTTCTTGAATTTGTTGACCGGTTTTACCGAAACGTCTTTCTCTGGATTGAAAATCAATAAGGGCTTCATATAAATGCTCTTTGCGGAAATCAGGCCAGCGGGTATTGGTAAAATACAATTCCGCATAAGCCAACTGGTATAATAAAAAGTTACTGATACGATATTCTCCACTGGTACGGATCATCAATTCCGGATCGGGGAACTCACTGGTAGCCAGGTATTGTTGAATCGTATCCTGATTGATGTTTTCAGGATCAATTTTACCTGCTTTTATATCCATTCCAATCTGTTTAACGGCATTGGTCAACTCCCACCGGCTGCTGTAACTCAATGCCAGTATAAGATTCAGACCGGTATTGGCAGCTGTCATTTCCAGTGCTTCTTTCAGTTCATTTCTGGCAAAATCAGGGAGCATGCTCATGTCACCAATCACATGCAAACGAATATTGTTCTTATTCAGTGTGGGCACTTCTTTTCGGATGGAATCTACCAGTAAACCCATCAACCCCTCTACTTCCTGTACAGGTCTATCCCAATTTTCAGTACTGAATGCATATAAAGTCAGATACCCAATACCCAGTTCGGCACTACCCTCCACAATACTCCTAACACTCTCCACGCCATGGAAATGGCCATAAAGTCTGTCCTGCCCCTTTTCCTTGGCCCAACGACCATTGCCATCCATGATAACGGCAATATGTTTGGGCAGACGTTCTTTATTGATTTGTGTGATTAAGGTTTCCTGCATGGTCGTCCCTACGGTATTAAGGCTGCGAAATTAACAAAATCAATGGGTTGCAGGGATTTAATTCCGATAAAAATCAGGAATAATCAAGGTGAAATTCAATGTCTGGACATTGAGTTTATTTAGGGGTAGGGCACTTGTAAGACTGTAAACTGAAGGAAATACCTACTTTGAAACTGGCAAAAGCATCTTTTTGCAGGCTATTCCCCCTCTGGCGGCCTTTGATACCGATGGAAGTACCTGTTTCATAGCTTCTGTCTTGTAAGAGGAATGCAGGAGAAGGAGATCCATCCGGTAAGGGAGGGAAGGCATCCGGAGCATATTCTCCGCTCACATCGTCCAAATAGTCGGTATTGGTGAAGCGATAGGTCAATTCACCAAATACATTCATTCGCTCATTCAACGCATATTTAAATCCAAGCGTAAAGGGAATACTAATGGCAATGGGATTATAAGGTTGCAAATTGGGATACAAGGAGCTACCCTGACCCTCCGTTCCTAAAGGACGAAGCATGTATTTTTCTCCGTTCAGAAATGCATAGGGATCATGGGAAAAAACACCTAAACCAATTCCTACATAAGGTGTGTAATGGTATCCTTTAAAGCCGGGTTGAAAACGGAAAAAGTTAAAATCACCGGATACAGCGAGTTCCCATACATTACTATTGAAACTCAGGTTGCGTCTACGTTGTGCAGCATTATCACTGTAAATATCTGAATAGCCCAGCATAGCGTATTCTGCTGAAAGTCTGACCCCGATATAATTATTGATCTGCTTACGAAAGAAAAGACCCGCAGCTAATTTTGGCCGGTTGATTTTGATATTTGGATTCAGATCACCGAAATAATGTGCAGCCCCAACGGATACACCCACTTCTCCTTGATGAACAAAACTTTCCATCAATTGAGCATGTGTCTGTTGAAGACCCAATACCAGTAACAGTGATACGATTGCTTTTTTGAACATAGCGTTTGTGTCTTTACCCTTTGTAAAATAGCACCAAATTTTGTTACGATAAAAGTTAATTTAACGGTATTTGGTATAGAGCTATCACTACAAAACAGCAATTCTGCTGAATCATCAATATAATAGATAGATGAAAGTTTTTACAAAAATGATGCCTGTGCTTGCTTTTTAAGAGAAGATTTAGAGAAAGTGCTAGTTTCTTTTATCCAAACCCCAGGTGAGTTTGGTTCTCAGCGTAGATAAAAAGCTATTTTCATTCAAGCGAACAAGGTTCACACAAAATTGCTCTTTACGAACAGCCAGCTGAACAGATTTACCAACAATCTCTCTGCGTGCATCCAATGCACAAATAAACATGTCTGCCCTGCCTTCTACCTCAAAAGAAATGACGTTGTTATCAGGAACAATAATGGAACGCACATTCAAATTATGTGGAGCTACCGGTGTAATCACAAAACTTGCTGATTCAGGAAACAGGATCGGACCGTTGCAACTCATGTTATAACCGGTGGATCCGGTGGGTGTAGCTACGATCAATCCATCAGCCCAATAGGTATTTAGAAATTCACCATTCAGATAAGTATGGATCTTAATCATCGGTGAAGTATCACGCTTGTGAATCGCAAATTCATTCAATGCAAATGGAGCATCTCCAAACAAAGGTTCATTGGAATCAAGATGCATCAATGTTCTTTTGTCTACTACAAAAGTGCGATTGATGAGTGCATCAACAGCACTGGCCAACTCATCTCGACTAATGCTGGCCAAAAAACCTAATCGTCCAAAGTTGATACCTAGTATAGGAATTCCGTAATCACGTACCATGGTTACGGCATCCAACATGGTACCATCACCGCCCAAACTGATCAAACAATCAATTTCTTCATTCAGGTCTTGCGAACCATTAAACGGAATCATTTTTTCTGAAAGATGTCCGGGTATCTGCATGGTTTCAATCAACGGACGATAGATATATACCTGTGTTTCATAACGGGCTAATTCGTCTAATAAAATCAAAATGGGGTTCCCCATTTCAGCATCAAGTCCCCGGCTATAAATGGCAATTTTCATTGTTTTGCTTTGAGTGTTTGGGTGATGGTATGCTCCATCTACCCCGGTATACATCCAACCCTATCAATGGGTCTTAAAACTCTCTTCTGGTCTGTAAATATAAGCCATTGCGACCCAGTTGGTTAAAGCTGTATTCAATTTTAAATAGAAAATCATAGATCGATACAATGTCCAAGCCCAGTCCCCAAGTCCGTAACAATGTATTGTTCAGGGTATTAGAAGCAACGGGATTGATATGGTGTCCATAACCCAAGTCTCCATACGCTTTTAGAAAAAAGCGAATAGGTATTTTGTCATGTGTTTTACTGGGGAATGGATTGCGCAGAATAAAACCGAATACCTGTTTGTGCAAAGTGGTTTTGAATATTCCCCCGGCGATACCATCAATGACATTGTACTCCAACCCTCGCATTTGATTCAATCCGTAGCCTAATAATCGCTGATTGAAAAAAACATCATTTCTTGGGAGTTTGATAATTCCAATACCTTCCAAATGCAGAAAAGAGTTCTTTGATAAAGGATGCGCATAAATGGCCCGCACACTGGTTTGCCAAAGATTAGATGCTTTTGTGAGACCACGTTTATACAAATTAGCTTCCAGGTGAAATCCTTTAGAGGGATAAGGAATATAATCTACATTATAATACTTGTATTGATAATTGAAATCAATGTATCGGAATCTTGTCTTACCGCCGGGAAAATAATTTGGATTGAGTTGAAGAATGCTGTCTGATAACTGCTCATCATTGTAAGAAACTTTGAAATAATGACGGTTACGAACATCCGGGCGATAAGAATAGGTGAAGTCAACTCTGGTAAACTTTCTCGCTACAGATTCTTGTCTGTTAAACAGTTGCTTATTATCTGCCGTTCCATAATTCAACTCTTTTTGAGTAGCCCGTATAAACCCGATATTAAATCCTTTGGTTAGTTTTTTATCAATAAAAGGAATATCATATCGGATGGTAAACTGTTGTGTGTATCCATTGATCAACCAGATATTGAGGTTATCATTTCTACCGGTTGTATTATTTTGTATGAATTTAATTCCATAATTCACCCGGTCTAAACTTCGCTTTTGATCAACCCACCATTGGTTAAAGTTTCTGTCCACCAGCCTGAAATAAGGTGTCGGAAAAAAATACCAGCGTTCTTTCAAATCAACATTGATGATGAGTACATTTCCTTTTTTTGCCGCCACATATACATTCACATCTACAAACAATAAAGTATTCATGATCTGTTGACGTGCCAGCTCCAATAGCTTATCTAGCTCACTATCTGCAATCCGTTCTCCTTTTTTGAAGGGTATTTCACGAAAAATAATAAAGTCGCGGGTCTTTTTATTACCACTGAGTTGAATGTCACCAACAACTTGATACATACTACGCATGGCAACTCTTTCCGATAAACTCAATGGTGTTTTAGCAGTAGAATCCTGCTCGGTTTTTTCCTGTGCATACAGCATGCATGAGGATAGGAGAACAACCATAAAAGAAATAAATAACCTCATGCGCATGAAACCCTTTATAAAATAGTAAGCTTGTAAAAATAGGGAATATGCGTTTCTAGCGGCTCTTTTCATTCATTTTAATTGAAGTTCCCATACACTCATGCATTATTCAAGATTTTGATTAATAGCTTTGATACAACCGCCTCTTCATACATGACAATGGCATAGAAACTCTTGTTAACGAAAAGAAACGCGGGTGATTTTTAGAAAATAGATCGGTGAAAAGAGGCCATCATACAATAAACTACATGTTTAAATAAGCCAACAAGTGGTTATAATTCTCTTTCAACTCATTGGCATACTGTTCTTCACCGAAGTAGTAGCGAACAGAATAATCATAACGCTGGAAAGTAGCAACGATATCAGATACTTCCACTTTATTGATCTTAATGGTAACAATGATTTGTCCGGAATCATTTTCCGGATAGGTATTGAGTTGAGTGATATAAGCATCATTGGTTTCTACCAATCTGCTGATCTCACCAAAAGAGAAGTGTCGTTTATCGGTTTCCAATACAATGATACCCCCTCTTTCTTCTGTTCCTAAGAAACGAGACAAGTGTACCATCATAGAGCGAGAAGAAATGATACCGGCTAATTCGGTCTGTTCATTGATAACAGGTAATAGGGTCAATTCATTTTCTGCAATCAGCTTTAATGCAACAAGAAAATGCTCCTCTCCTTTAATAGATATCTTTTTAAGTGATTGTTCCAAGGAAGCGAGTAAGCCTTCTTCATCTGTATCGAGTAGTTCATCTTTTTCAATGATGCCGGCAAATTTTTCCTCACTGAGTACCGGGAGATGCAATAAGTCGTAATCCTCCATCAATTGTAAGGCAAAAGAAACTTTGTCAAATAAATTGACCGCTGGAAATCCGGTATTGATGAGCTGCGATGCGAGCATGATTCTTTCTTCAATTGATATACGCGTCAACCTTTAGGAAGGTTGTGAAACAACACTTAATTTTTGCAAGAACCCATCGAGAATACGATTGAATTCATCGGGTACTTCCATCATCGGCGCATGACCACATTTGTCTACAAAATGCAATTCACTGTTTGGAATCAATCGGTTGAATTCCTTTCCTACAAAAGGCGGAGTAATGGTATCATTATTTCCCCAGATCAATAATGTAGGTTGTTGGATCTGATTCAATTCTTCGCCCAAGTTATTGCGAATCGCACTTTTCGCCAGTGCAATAATTTTAATGACTTTCAATCTATTATTTGTGATCTCAAATACTTCATCTACCAGTTCTTTGGTAGCGGTATTGGGATCATAAAAAGTAAGCTGTGTTTTCTTTTTGATATACTCATAGTCTCCACGCTTTGGATAACTATCACCCATTCCATTTTCAAATAAACCACTACTACCTGTAAGGATCAGCGATTTAATTCTTTCCGGATGTTTTAAGATGTGCACCAAAGCAACATGTCCGCCTAAAGAGTTCCCAAGAAGATGAATATTTTCATATCCCTTCATCTCAATGAACTTATGTACGTGTTTTTCCAATCCACCAACAGAGGTATGAAAAATATCCAAGTCAAAAAGAGGCAGCATGGGCACTACCACTTTGTATTTAGGTTTGAAATACTCAATGAGGTCTTTGAAATTGCTGAGTGCACCAAATAATCCATGGAGCAGTAACAAAGGTTCACCTTCCCCTTCTTCAATGTATTTGAACTTGTCTTGATGTTTAATCTCGTAATTCATGGGGTTAATTTCTTATGCAAGCATGATATCCGTTACAAATAAAAGAAAAACCATTAACAATATAAGAAACGTTTGAAACTAGCTGCAGATTGTGCCGAATCTTAACTAAGATACTGATTTATAAGCAAAAATGTATGCTCTTACTGTGTTACCTGACCGGCAGAAGTTGTGCCGGTCTCAAAGAAATCGGTAAGAGAAGAAAACATATCCCGAAATAATGGGATGACTTCTCCAATGCCATCGATCACTTTGGGACCCCAAGGTTGTATGAAACCATAGGTTTGCGAAGCCTCGAGTGTGGTTTTATCAAATAAATGCAATTGTTCTGCATAAAAAAGCACCACACTTAATACCAGTGTATAAATGACCGCATACAAAACAATTCCTGCGATTTTGTTTAGCCAACCTAAAAACACCATTTCTACCATTTTCTGAAGTGCAGTAGCACCCAATCTCACCAATATGACCACTGCAATCATGACAATCGCAAAAGAAATAAAAGGCAACCATGACTGAGAAATACTTGTCTGCTGCCCCAACTTTTCCGCCACATAAGCAGATAATTTCATCGCTGCTGCCAAGCCCACTACAATGGCCACAAAAGAAAATACCGCCACAATCAGTCCATTGCGGTAGCCCTTGATGAGAGCGAGGATCATACAGAGAAGGAAAATGATATCGATGAGCATGAGATAAATCAAAAGTGAAAAGTCAAAAGTCAAAATGATTTTGACTTTTGACTTTTGATTTTTTAATTAGATGCCAACAACTCCTTCACCACCGCAGAAATGGTTTTCCCATCTGCTTGTCCGGCGAGTTGTTTGGAGGCGACGCCCATTACCTTACCCATATCTTGTGGACCCGCAGCGCCGGTAGTGGTGATGATTTCAGCGATGATCTTCTTTAATTCATCTGCATCCAACTGTTTGGGCAGGAACTGTTCAATCACAGCAATTTCTTCCTGTTCTTTTTTAGCGAGGTCTTCGCGATTTTGTTGCTGAAATATTTCCAGTGAATCTTTTCTTTGTTTTACCAATTTCTGTAACAGCTTCAATTCCCCTTCAGCATTGATTTGTCCGTTAGCACCGGGTTCTGTTTTGGCTTTGATGATTTCAGCTTTGATGGCGCGTAGACCACGGAGAAGCGCTTCATTTTTTGATTTCATCGCTTCTTTCATACCTGTCATTACTTTTTCTTCTAAACTCATAGCGGTATGTTTTATTGGTTTTCTTTTAATTGAGAATCTCGGAATTTCTTATAGAATTCTTTGGCAAACGCTTTCATGTCTTCCATCATTTCCTTTTGTTGGGTAGCACGCATATAAGTATCTGCCATACCCATCAGGGTTTGATAATAAAAATCGGCCATCTCATCCACCATCATTTCCTTGGTCCAGAGATCAATACGAAGAGCTGATTTATCCGCAGCATCCCAAAAAGCCACCATCATGGCTCTTGCGGGTTGTGCCATATCTGCCGTGCTGTCGCTCGCTTTCCATTGGATGGCTTGTGGTACTTTTTGTTCGTCTAAGTGAACATCAATGTTTATTGTTGAAGTATGCATACGTAATTCAAAGATTTTAAAATAAGGCGCAAAAATAAGGTTTAATCAGCAGCCGAATCAAGGCTTATACGCTCAATGCAGCTTTGCGGAGAGATTCATAGATGGCTACAGCACTGGTATCCCAACTAAATTGACCAGCCCTCTCCAAGCCTTTGGTAATAAAAGCATTACGAATACCTTCATTTCGGTATAGACTCAACATCTCTTTGGCAATGGCATCAGGATCGGCAGGATCAACCAGCAAAGCAGCATCACCGGCTACTTCCGGCATACTGCTGGTATTTGAGCAAATAACGGGAACACCACATTGCATGGCTTCTAAAATAGGTAATCCAAAACCTTCAAACCAAGAAGGGTATACCAGCGCATAAGCTGCGGCTGTTACTCTTTGTAGTTGTTCTTCGGGTAAATAATCCAATAGCACCACATCTTCCCGGTATTTGTAGGTCTTGATTTTTTCCAAAAGATCATCATATTGCCATGCTTTTCTGCCTGCAACCAACAACTTCATATTACTATGCTGCCACTTTTTAAAATGAGAGAACGCTTTCAACAGATTCAATAAATTTTTTCGCGGATGAATGCCCCCTATAAATAAAAAATATTCTCTTCCATCAGCATAACCATCTTTCACTGCTTGTTTTTCTTCCCATTCCATGGGTTGAAATCCTTTCCGCACCGCACCACCATTTACTTGGATCTTTGTTTCATCAGTTCGATAGGTTTTTATGATATCTGCTTTTGAAAACTCAGATACGGTGATGACCTGTTTTGCTTTTCGCAGAAATGCCGGAGTGAACCAACGATAATAAGCCCGCTGATGCCAGCTGATGTATTCAGGATGATGCAAAAAAGCCAGATCATGGATCATGAGCACTTGCGGAACAGAACTGGTAACACTACAAAATCCATATGGCTGAAACCAAACATCGGCTTTCCATTTTTTTACAGCTCTTGTGGCTTTAATATCATACCAATATTTAAAACTCAGAGGGTGACGTGCAGCAGGGGGTACTAAAACTGAATGAACATTAGGCGCTGTAATAAATGGTATTTGCCATGCACGATCATACAATAACAAAAACTCATCTTCGGGATGCAAAGCCACCATACGGCTTAACACTTCCGCAGTATAATGCCCATATCCTTCCATTGGATTGTTCTGTAGAAAAATGGCATTGATAGCGATACGCATGAGGAGCAAAATTAGTGGGTATAGTGTCAAATATTGTTAAAATAGGACATCAATATAAAAGGTTATGAATTTTTATTATATTTTGTATTCACTTATGCGAAAAGCATGTTTTCTTTTGTTATGCTGTTTATTGTATTTGAGCATACAAGCATCTGATTCATTATATGTACAACTCAATAAACAAACTTTCAAAAAAGGAGATACCCTCGATTTCTCTTGCGTGATCCCCGATTTTGAAAAGGTAAAACTCAATGCTGCATCCTTACATGTATGGATCGACCATATCAGTACCGGCACCCGCTGGAAATTCCGTTATCCCTTTATCAATGGTGAAGCGCAAGCTGCGCTGGTATTAGCAAAAACATTACCTGATGGACATTTCGCTGTGAACTTTCTGGTACAAAAAGGCTATTTCCGTTTATCCGGACAATTAAAGGACAAGTTTGAGGACGAGAACAATATCAATTACCTGATGGTCCCGAAAAACAAACGGACCTATTCAGAAACCATCACACTGAATAAGGATGGCTTTTTTCGTTTGAAGAGTACCTTATTCGAAGATTCTGCTTATTTCGTTTTTTCACCCGTTAAAAAGAACGCCAAAAACAACCTGAACGTCAGTATAGAAACGCCTTTGGATTCTACATTCATTCCTGAAATGGAAAGCAGGATATGGATCACTGTGGGCAATCAGAAAAGACCCATGAACAAAAAAGATTCTGCCGCTTACGCATTTAACATGATTAGTAGCTCGGGTACTGATCTGTTACCCAATGTAACGGTGGTGGGCAAATACAAAAAGAAAGTAGAACAATACGACGACTATTATTCAAGCGGTCCTTTCAAACGCGATGAAGCGATGATCTTTGACGGAATTGAAGACGCAACCATGGCAGGTTCCATGAGCATTCTTCGTTTTCTGGAAGGGAAGGTACCCGGACTGATCATTGAAAAAGATCAGGAAAGCATGGTGGAGATGGCAAGATGGAGAGGCGAGCCTACGGAAATTTATTTGGATGAGTTTAGGGTATCACCACAAGATATTTGGATCGTTTCCCCTTCCGATGTGGCGATGGTAAAAGTATATCGTCCACCGGCAATGTTATCTCCCTTATCGGGAGCTGCAGGCGCTATTGCTATTTATACAAAGCGCGGAGAGTTTGCAGGGAAGAATAGGTTTAAACATAGTTTTACAGTGAAGGGATATACCCCGGCGGAAGCGGTTTGGCAATAATATTTCTGTAGAAGGTCAACAGATATTGATCGTTTACATTTCTCATTTATACAAATCATTTCAAAAAATACTTGTACCATGCAAAAATTACAATTCAAAGTAAACATCAACGCACCTGCAGCCAATGTATATGATTGTATGCTTGGTATTGATAATAAATCAACTTATGAGCAATGGACTTCTTTGTTCAATCCCACATCAACCTATGAAGGAAGTTGGAATAAAGGAAGTAAAATTCTATTTGTTGGCGTAGATGAGAAAGGAGAAAAGGGAGGTATTGTTTCCAAAATAGCTGATAATATTCCCAACCAATTTGTTTCCATTCAACATTATGGTCTTGTAAAAGGCGACCAAGAAATTACAGAAGGACCGGAAGTAGAAAAATGGGCTAATGGATTTGAAAATTATCACTTCGAAGAAAACAATGGAATTACAACCGTTACTGTTGAATTAGACACCACGGAAGATTTCATAGGTTATATGAATGAAAAATATCCAAAAGCACTTAACAGGTTGAAAGAGCTTTGTGAACAGTAAAATGGAAAGCAGATTATCTCCACAGGAGTCCTCTGGACATGATTTTCATGATAGGTCATGATTCAATTATCTGCGTTTCATTATCAGTAGTTATAAAATCCTTTACCCGTCTTCCTTCCCAATTCACCCGCCGCAACTTTAGCAGCCTGTATCGGTGAAGGCGTTAAACGTTTGGGTTTACCCAGCGCTTCCCATACAATATTGCTTACACCAAAATTGATATCCATTCCAATAAGATCCATCAGCTTGAATGGACCCATTTTAAAACCACTGGCTTCCATCACCGCATCAATCGCGGCAATATCCATCTGCTCTTTTTCTACCAGTTGCATGGCTTCCAGGTAATAATGTCTGGCAACGCGATTGACAATAAAGCCCGGTGCATCTTTACAAACTACCGGTACTTTCCCCATCTCTTTGCTGATATCGATGGTCTGTTGCATTACTTCCGCAGAAGTAGCATCGCCTTGTATTACTTCCACCAGTTTCATCAATGGAGCCGGATTGAAAAAATGCATACCAACAATTCTTTCAGGATGCGAAACTGCTGCTGCAATTTCACTGACCGGAATAGAAGACGTATTGGTAGCCAAAATGGTATCGCTACTATTCAAAGCAGCCAGTTGCGTAAATAAACTCACTTTGGCTTCTTTCTTTTCGATAATGGCTTCAATGATCATATCTGCTATACAATCCTCTGCACGGGTAGTGAATAGTATCCGATCGAGTATCGCTTGTTTTTCTTCAGCACTTATCTTTTCTTTTTCTACCAGCTTACTGAGACTCATGTCAATTCCCTTTCTGCTTTTTTCGATCATCTCCCCACTCAGATCAAACTGAATGGTACGATAACCGGATTGGGCACTTACCTGAGCAATACCGCTTCCCATAGTGCCCGCACCACAAATACAGATGGTTTTGATTGATTTCATACGACTATGCAATGATTGGAACGCAAGATACTTACATCTTTTCCACTTTAACTAAACGCCGTAAAATCCTCCTACTCAGATGGCTTACTTTTATACCATGCAAAAAATGCAGCAACTCGATCTGTTTGGAATGCCTGTTGAACAGGCAAGTGCTCCTGCGAAAAAAACGGTAGCACCTAAAGCGAAACCTGTTCAGGAAGTTGTATCAGAACCACAACCCGTGGTTATAGCAGAACCGGAACCCGTAATAGTTCCTGAGCCTGTTATAGCCATGGCTGAAACAACTGCTATTGAGCCTGAACTTCCAGTTGCTACTGCAACTCCGGCCAAACAAGAAGATCCGGTTGTTTTTGCAGACGAGCGTATTGTTGTCAAGATCAAGCCCAAGAACATTGTTACAGAAACAAAAGCTGTTGAAGAACCAATAGCTGCTCCGGCAAAAGTTGCTGAACCCGTTGCCAAACAACCCGGTAAGCGTGGCAGAAAATCTTTCCGTGAAATAGATACTGAAATTGATCTCGTTGATATTCCGGATGAAGAAACATTGAAGCAAAAACTATATTACCCCATTAGTGAAGTAGCTAAATGGTTCAAAGTGAATACTTCTTTACTGCGTTATTGGGAAAATGAATTTGATATTCTCCAACCCCGCAAAACACGCAAGGGAGATCGCCTATTCCGATATGAAGACATCCGCAACTTACAACTGATCTATTTCTTATTACGCCAACGCAAGTTCTCCATTGAAGGTGCAAGAACTTATCTCAAACAAAACAAACACCAGGCTGATGTGCAGGCTCAGCTTGTACAATCGTTGACTAAATTCAAATCTTTCTTACTAGAGTTGAGAGCAGGTTTAGGATCTTAACCTTGTCGCACAGTAACATCAGTATTTGCAGCAGCCAACTGTAACTGATTTGCTTCCAGCCAACTAATAATCTCAAGATTTACCTGCTGTCTTAGTTGATTGAATGTTTCTATGGACTGATCCATGGATGTGAAAAATTCAATGATCACCACATGCGCATTCTTTCCTGTTTCTGCAAGGAATACTACCGTGCTAAGAACATCAGGCTTATCCAATATCTTTTTAACTGCTACGGTGAACGCTTCCAATTGTGTTGCCGAAGCTGCCAAATCCAATTCTATCCGAAGCTCTCCTTTACGTTGTGTTCGCAAACTGATATTGTCTACGATCGTATCCACCATTTGCTTATTCGGAACAGAGATATAGGTTTTTTCTGTAGTTCTGATACGCGTACTTCTTAATCCGATCTTTTCAATATTTCCAGTGAATCCATTGACTTTTACCAGATCACCTACGGCAAACGGACGATCAAAAAATATGATAAAAGAAGCGATTAAATTTTCCAGACTCTCTCTTGTGGCCAAAGCAAGTGCAGCGCCCACAATGCTCAATCCGGTTAACACATTGCCTACGGGTTTATTGAAAGAGAACTTCATGATCAATAATAAGCCAATAATCACCAGTATGACTTTAAAAAAATCTTTGAAAAAAATAACCAGCTGATTATCTGTTTGATCGGGTGTAAGGTTTGCTTTCTCCTCTAATATGATAGCAATAAAATCAATCACACGCAAACAAAGACGAATGAAAACAATTACCATAATTGCATTGGCAATAGACTCAATCATTTGACGTGAAGTAATACGATAGACCTTAAAATCCAATACACCCGGAAATTGTAATTTGTCAATGGCAATAATGGTAATGGATAAAAAAAGAAACAATCCCAATGGCCCTGCCACCAGATCCAAAAAAGACTGACGAGCAGTTTGATTTCTTTTTTTCGTAATGGCTTTATATAACTGATGCGCTAGGTATTTGGAAATGTAGCGCTTCAATAACAACATCAGCAAGATGGTGCCTAGTACATAGAGATATGCTTCAATGGTATTATCCAGTATCTTTTGTTGCAACAAATTTTCCATGCTGCAATTTACTAAGAAGCTTTAAGATTGCCATTGATGGAGCTGCATATTCGTACCATCAAAACTAGCATAGGTGAAGTTACGGATCCAGTCGCCGAGGTTGATATATCGACTGTTTTCATTCAACTTAAAGTCAATGGGATAATGACGATGACCAAATATGAGATAATCAAAATGTTCTTTAGCCAACATTTCTTTACAATAAATAATTAGCCACTCATTTTCTTCACCTAAAAAATGCTGATCGGAAGTGCCTGTCTTTTCTCGACTCTTTCTGCTGAAATAATTGGCCAACCCGATTCCCCAAGTAGGATGCAATAATCCGAACAACCACTGACACAAAGGATTTCGAAATATCTTCTTCAAAAACTTATAACCATGATCACCCGGACCCAACCCGTCACCATGACCAATATAAAAACGCTTCCCATTCCATTCAAATACTTTAGGGTGATGGTAGACCGGAATATTCAGTTCTTTCTCAAAATATCCGCGCATCCACATATCATGATTACCGACAAAAAAATGGATTGCAATCCCGCGATCGGTAAGTTCAGCAAGCTTACCGAGTAAACGTACATAACCTTTGGGTACTACCTGTTTGTATTCATACCAGAAATCAAAAATATCTCCCACAATAAAGATCATAGCAGCACTATCTTTGATACTATCCAAAAATGCTACTACTTTTTTTTCACGAACAAGACTCTGTTCATAATCAGGCGCGCCGAGATGAAAATCTGAAAGAAAATATATTTTTTGTTGCGGTGTAATGGATGGCATTAGGCAAATAACAATTGTGCATCCGTTTGATGCATGAATGATCTGTGAATTTACTGTTTATTTTTCTGTTGCATATATACCAGCAAATCGCCACATTCAATACGAGGTCTGCCACTTACATCTCCTTTATACCAGTAGATCCATGCTTCGATAGCAGTATCATTCAAGTATACCGTTGTTTTCTCCCGAGCATACAATACCGGCTCATCGGCTTCACCATTGATACCCTCATAATCATCCAACTGACCCATCGCCCATGGAAATTCAGCAGTTTGTTGAATGGTATACAATTCTCCGGTGATCCAAGTTTCGGCATTGGTTGGAACTGCCGCCGGATATTCACCCATATCATATAAAGCACCCTTCACTTTTGCGGTACCTGCCAATTCAAAATATTTACTAATATATGCGTATGCAGGATGCTGAAAGCCACTTCTGAGTGAACCATACACAAATAAAGGCAATACAGTGATAGACATACGCTTTAATTAGTTCTTTGAACGAGAAAACAAAATACTTCTTTCGGACCATGCACACCCACTACCAGTGTTTTCTCAATATCAGCGGTTCTGCTCGGACCGGTTGCTAATGTAATCATGGAAGGTAATTGCTCTCCATATTCTTTTTGTAATGACAATAAAGCTTCATCAATATCATAGACCAACTGATCTGTATATGCAATACAAATATGAATGGGCGCATACACACTCACCGTTCTACCACTTTGTTGTCCGCTGGATAGTACCATACTTCCCGTTCTTGCCACCAAGTATTCGCAACCTGTGATAGAAGCATCACAACTTTCTACATCGGGGGCTGCCATGGCATGAAAACCTGAATCTATAAGTATTTGTCTGAGTTCATCTTCTCTGCAATACAACTCTTTCCACTCCCTTTTAATGAAAAGCATATTGAGTTGTGAAGCCAGCTCCTTTTCATTTTCACAATAAGAAAAATAACCTTGGAGTTTGGTGAAATTTTCTGCAAATAAAAGATCCAACTCTTCAGCCGGCGCATGGAATACTGAAGACTGTTCTGTTTGTTGGGGAAAGGGAACAGGCACTGGTTGAGTTAGTGCCTGTTTTATTTTTTTCAAAATGGTATCTCTTGCTGATTGTGACATTATACCGTTTCGTTTGAATCCGTTGTAGTGTTTGTATCAGGTGCTGCTGTTTCTTCCGCAATCACTTCTGTAGCAGCAGGCGGCGTCTCTTCTACTTCTAATAATTTCTTTTCCTCAAAAGGTCTTTTACCAATCAATTCTTCTACATCACTTTTATGCAATACTTCTTTATCTAATAATTCCTTCGCCAGCTTTTCTACTTGTTCTTTTTTCTCAGTTAATAAATGAATGGTACGCTGATACGCTTCATCAATGATACTTCTTACTTCTTCATCGATCAACTTTCCGGTTTCTTCGCTGTATGGTTTCGTAAAAGTATTTTCCTGTGAAGGATCATAGAAACTTACATTCCCTACTTTCTTATTCATACCATAAGCTGTTACCATACTATAAGCAATTCTAGTGATCTGTTGAAGATCATTCGCAGCACCGGTAGAAATTTTTCCAAAGAAAATCTGCTCTGCAGCACGACCACCCAAAGTCATACAAATCTGATCCATTAACTGATCTGTATTGTACAGGTATTGTTCGGTAGGTGTGTATTGCGCATACCCCAAAGCAGCCGTTCCTCTTGGTACAATGGTTACTTTCAATAAAGGATATGCATGCTCCAAGAACCAACCACACACAGCATGTCCGGCTTCATGATAAGCGATCACAGACTTTTCATGTGGAGCAATGATTTTGTTTTTCTTTTCCAATCCACCGATCACACGGTCAATGGCATCTTGGAAGTCGCTCATGTCTACTGCTTCTTTTCCTTTACGCGCTGCAATCAATGCTGCTTCATTACATACGTTGGCAATATCAGCACCGGCAAAACCCGGTGTTTGTTCGGCCAGCTTATGCAGATCCAATGTTTCAGATATTTTGATCGGACCTAAGTGTACTTTAAAGATCGCTTCACGACCCTTTACATCCGGTCTGTCAATAGAAATTTGTCTATCGAAACGTCCCGGACGCAACAACGCACTATCCAATACATCGGGTCTATTGGTAGCAGCAAGGATAATGATACCGGTATCACCACCAAAACCATCCATCTCCACCAATAATTGGTTCAATGTATTCTCTCTTTCATCATTACTCATGATGGCATTTCTACCACGTGCACGACCAATGGCATCGATCTCATCAATAAAGATGATACAAGGTGCTTTCTCTCTAGCTTGCTTAAACAAATCACGTACACGACTCGCACCTACACCCACAAACATTTCCACGAAATCACTACCACTCAAGCTAAAGAAAGGTACTTGTGCTTCACCCGCCATGGCTTTTGCTAATAATGTTTTACCCGTACCCGGAGGACCCACCAATAAAGCACCTTTTGGAATCTTACCACCCAGTGAAGTATATTTTTTAGGGTTCTTCAGGAAATCAACGATTTCCATGACTTCAACTTTTGCTTCATCCAATCCGGCCACATCCGCAAAAGTGATGTTCACTTTCGCTCCTTTATCAAATAAAGTAGCTTTTGATTTACCGATGTTGAAAATCCCACCCGGACCACCACCACTGGCGGGGCCGCCCATTTTACGCATTAACAAAATCCACGCAACAATAATGATGAGCAATGTGAACACCGTATTCAACAATGGACCAAACCATTCCGGTGCTTTCACAACACGCATTTCTACTTCAGCTACATTATTGGCTTTGCAGAAAGTATCCAGTCTTTCTTCAAAAGCTTTCCAGTCTACCACTTCAAAAGCAAACAGCGGTGTGCCTTTTACTTTATCTGCAGATAAACGTCCTTTGAATTGTTTTACATAAAACTCTTTGGAGAGTCTGTCTGACTTGATATAGACATGCACCTGTTCTTTGTTCTTCACCAGATCCAGTTTCTGTACATCACCGGGTAGCAATATCTCATTTCTGAATTGCTGCTCGGAAATCACTTTCAATTCCGGTGAAAAGTTCATGACCTGTGCCAGAATCAGCACAATAGCGATGATACCATATACCCAGTAAATATTGAATTTTGGTCCCTTACGTTGACCATCTCCTTTTTCCATTTTCGATTGCTTGTTTTCCTGTGACATATTCCTCTCTGTATTGACGATTCAGGATCCGATATATTCAGTGACCCTATAATTTTTTATTTATTCATGGATCTGCGAAGCCGCATCACTCCACATTTCTTCTAATTTGTAAAACTTTCTGGCATCCGGATGCATCACATGCACTACAATGTTCACATAATCAATCAGCACCCATTGCAATGCCTGTCTGCCTTCATGCTTATAAGGATGCTCATCACAACTCTTTTTCACTTCTTCTTCTACTGAATCACAGATAGCCCTGATCTGGGTAGTACTAGAAGCCTGACAAACCACAAAAAAGTCAGCCGAAGCTTCCGGTATTTTTCGGAGATCCAGACTGATGATATTTTCACCTTTTTTATCCTGAATAGCTTTAATAATAGCCTTGAAAATTTTAGAATTTCTGGTAAGTCTAGATACCGAACTCTTCGTGCGGCTTTGTAAAACTGAAAGCGGTTCCAATAATAGCGTTGATTTAAATTAAACAATGATCCGGATCCTCTGACCCTCTTTCTTTAACACCCTGCTTGGTGTTGAACGGTCTGTGTACCTTTGACATCGGTAACTTCGTCAAAAATAGTAATTCTTTGCCATCAGACATCGTTAAAACACCAATCGGACAGCCGTTCGTGGAATTATCTGTGACAGATAGTACCAACATCTATGCCATGACCCATATTCAACACAATATGGCAACACATGGTTCAGTTTTCTTTGCGCATCAGCAGGTGGCAGGGAAGGGGCAACATGGAAAGACCTGGGTGACTGAGGGGGGGCAAAACATTATTCTTTCCACTATCATTGACCCAAATCCATTGATACTGGGGCAACAATTCAGATTAAGTGTTGCGGTTGCCTTGGCTTGTTATGATTTTTTTAGCAGGTATGCGGGTGAAGAGACCCGCATTAAATGGCCCAACGATATCTATTGGCGTGACAGAAAGGCAGGGGGAATTTTGATTGAGAACCAAATTCGGGGTCAACAGTGGCAATGGGCAGTTGCGGGAATGGGTATCAACATCAACCAAACCGCATTCGACCCTACACTGATCAACCCTGTTTCACTCAAACAAATCACGGGTAAAACTTTTGATCCGGTACAACTCGCTCAAGAACTCTGCACCGACCTTACCCAACGTATGCATCAACTATTCAACCATCCCTTTTCACCATTATTAGAAGAATACAACGGGTATTTGTTCAAAAGAAACGAAATCGTACAACTCAAAAAACTCAACACTCGGTTCACCTGCAACATACTTGGTGTTAATGAAAACGGAGAGTTGCTGGTAAAAGACGGTCCGGCAGATCGGTTTGTGTTTGGAGAAGTAAACTGGGTGAATAATGAATATTGAATGATGAATATCGAATGATACCGGTCCTCCAAACTTCATCATTCAATATTCATTATTCATCATTCTTCCCTTCTCCCCTTAACTTGCACCCTAATCAATTCCACATGAATTCTTCTATTCGTCTTACCCAGTTTTCTCATGGTGCCGGGTGTGGTTGTAAGATCGCTCCGGCTGTTTTGGATACGATTTTGAAATCTGATCAACCCGCTACTTTGTTTCCACAATTATTGGTAGGCAATACTACTAAGGATGATGCAGCAGCTTATGATCTTGGTAATGATCAGGTACTGATTAGTACAACTGATTTTTTTATGCCGATTGTAGATGACGCCTTCGCTTTCGGAAAAATTGCCGGCGCCAATGCCATCAGTGATGTATATGCTATGGGTGGACAGCCCATTCTCGCCATCGCCATTCTTGGATGGCCGGTTGATAAATTACCCGCAGAGCTTGCTCAACAAGTTATTGAAGGAGCACGTGCTATTTGTGCGGAAGCAGGTATTCCGCTGGCAGGCGGTCATAGCATCGATTCTCCTGAACCTATTTTTGGATTAGCCGTCAATGGACTTGTTCATAAAAAAAACCTCAAACAAAACAACACCGCTCAGAAAGAAGATTGGTTATTACTCACCAAACCTTTGGGTGTAGGTATTTTATCTACAGCGCAAAAAAAAGAATTACTGAGTGATGATGACCAACAAGTTTTATTGCAACAATTGATGCAGTTGAATAAAGTGGGTGCTGCACTGGGAAAAATCAACGGGGTGCATGCGATGACAGATGTAACCGGCTTTGGCTTACTTGGACATTTACTCGAAGTAGCCGAGGGCAGTGGGCTGTCTGCTGAACTCTATTATTCAAAAGTACCGGTGATCCATGCTGTAAAAAACTATCTCGCACAAAGAATTGTTCCGGATGCTACTTATCGTAACTGGAACAGCTATAGCAGTAAAACAGGTTTTGGTGCTGGTGTAAATGTGATGGAAGCTTTCAGTATTCTTCCTGATCCTCAAACCAATGGCGGGCTACTCATTGCCGTTGCGCCGGATGCATTGGAGCAAGTACAAACTACATTGCGTGAAAATGGACTTGAAAATTTTATCGAGCCCATCGGTAAGATGATTGAAAAGGCTGAAAAGACGATCACGGTGGTTGCTTGATGATAAGTGCGAAGGATAGGTCGCAGATTTTTTATGATCAATTATGATTTATTTGTCTATGTAAAATCTGCGTTCATTATAATAATCATAAAAAAATGCGGCCCATCATCACTTAAGCAATTGGAATAAAGACAGGTGCAACAATAGAGCCCACACTTGCACCGCCAACATGTTCTATAGCACTCATAGGAACACTAACAATTGTTGCAGATGCACTAATCGCTTCTTCTTGCTCTTTTGTTAATTCAGCAGTTTCAGAAAGGAATAAAAAAGCTTTGCCATTAGCATTCACGCAAAAAAATGCATTCCCCATAAACGCCTCTAACTGATCATACGAAAAAGGAATGATGCGATAGCCGGTAGATAATAATAATTGTTTCACCGCCATCAGATCCATGTCATCAGCAAATGCTTCTTCACACAACAATGCGAAATCTGAACCCAGACATAACATACGATTGGTATGCAATAAAAACTTTCCGGAAGTATCCGTAGCATAAAAAGCAATAGCTTTATACTGATGTGCTGCTGCAAATTTCTCCAACATGGCTGTATGGGTTCTCTGCGATAAGCACGCATAGATGAGTTTGTGCTCATGATCCATCACCATACTGGCAGTGCCTTCAAGGAAAAATCCATCTACTTCAAATTCACTCCAATCTTCAATATCATTGACCAGAAAGTATTTGCGTAGGTATTCAAGGATATCATCCCTTTTTTCTTGTCTTCGATCTCTTCGGTACATAGGTAACACTGCTACTGTTCTATCAGGCAAAGTGGTTAACCAACAGGAGGGGAAAATAGCATCGATAGAATCAGCGGCGTCTTGTTCAAACACTACGGCTTGAACCTCATTTTTTTTGAATGCATGCTGTAGCGCATCAAAATTTTGCAATACCACTTTATCAGCTGTATCTGCCGGACGAATCATTAACACTAAATCAGCGGGCACAGCCATATTAAGAGAGTTTATCAATTTTTTGTGCAAGTTGATGGTCAAGATCAGTAACGATATCGCCGGCATCATGTGTACTTAACCATATCTCAACAGTATTCCACATATTGCTCCAGTAAGGATGATGATTCATCTTCTCAGCTTCAATAGCAACCCTTGTCATAAAAGCAAAAGCCTCGGAAAAATTCTGAAACTGAAATTTCTTATACAGTTTATTATTTTCTTCTACCCACATGGCAAAATGAATTTTGAATGATGAATACTCAACGCCAATCTTTATTTGGACATTCCTCTGTTCCTTATTTCTTATTTCTCTGTTATCAAAAGACCATATTCCCTTTGTTCTTGATCTGCTCATTCGTGAGCTCTGCTACCAGCTGCACGCCGGCTAAATTTTTGACAGATTGTTTGATCCAGTTACACTTTGCATCATCTACCAAATCTCCTTTCATCAACCATAAGAAATCCATGTGCTTGAATTCAGGTAATAAATATTCTCCGTCGAACTGATTGTGATATAAGTAATGTACTAAAAAGCTATTTGGCTCTTTTGATTCATAGATGCTAAAATAATAGCTCCGCTCTTTTCTCCGTAAATGAATTTCCAATGATGGGTTCAGTCTGAATTGATATCCCAATAAATTATTCAATTGTAAACAAAACTGATAATTCTTCACCGGCGCTGTGATCCCCAATAACCGAGTGTCATCGAAAAAATCTTCGTTGAGTTCCTCAATGTTCAGTCTGAGTTTGGTAGTGGCCATAGGCGATAGTGAATGGTCCATAGTCCATAGTCCATGGTATTTTTATCAGATAAATTCTCTTTTCCTACCATGGACCATCGACTATGGTCCATGGACTACATCACAGCTCTACTTCAAATACTTTCTCCTCATTCCCTCTTTTGATCCGCAACTGCGTTTTATCTCCTTTGTTAAATTTACCCAATGCTTGCATATAACTCATCACATCTACGAATTTAAATTCTCCGAGTTGCAATAAAATATCACCAGCCTGTATACCCAGTTTTTCTGCTAGTTTACCCGGACTAACACCATCAATACGCATACCGGTACCGGAATAGCCATAATCAGGGATGACACCCAGACTTACAGTGAAACGGCGTGTTTGTCCCATTTGAGGTTCGGTGGTTTTTGTAAAACTCAGTTTACCTTTCGTATCTGTACGGGTGATGAGTTCATATATCAATTTTACAATGTCTTTTTGTGCATCGTAATTGATCTTGTCTGCATCATCGCTGATTTTATGATAATCGGGATGACTACCGGTGAAAAAAAATTGTACCGGAATATTGGCACGGTAAAAACTGGCATGATCACTTGGGCCACTACCGGTACTATCAAATTTTATGATCAGGTTTGAACTCAATCCCTTCCATACTTCACCCCAAACCGGAGAAGTGCCATAACCACCTACCGTTAGTTTATGTGAAGTATCATAACGTCCCACCATGTCCATATTGATCATATAGTTGGGAGTAATTTTTACAGTTGGATTTTCTAACCAATATTTACTTCCCAGTAACCCCAGTTCTTCGCCGGAAAAATGAATAAAGAGATAATTGTTATTAGTAGGGGCTTTTACTTTTAGCATACGAGCCAGTTCCAGCAATACTGCAGTACCACTGGCATTATCATCAGCGCCATTATGAACGGCATGGAATGTATCCAAGGCTGATTTATCCTCGCCATATCCTAGGTGATCATAATGTGCGCCAATGATGACTGTATTAGCTGCATTATTATTTAAAAACGCAATTACATTTCTGGCTTTGCGCTTTTTTTCTGACAAAGAAACATTCACACTAATGGCATAACTCGCAGATTCATCTGCAAAATATTTCTTAACGCCTTCTTTAGTAATATAGATAATCGGAATTGACAATAAAGCAGAAGTATCATTCTTATTGAATTGAATATTGTCAACTCGATTGGAGCTGTTATACACAAATAAAGCAGTGGCTCCTTTACTAACAGCATGTGCCGCTTGTTGTTTGATTGTATTTTCTATATCAAAATGTGGATTGTTTTGATTGTCTTCCAAAACATCTTGTAAATCAAAAAACCAAGGCTGTCCTTTTTCGGTAAGTGCTACTGCAGGTTTTCCTTGTGCAGACTTATTGGCACTGTATGGTAACGGAAAATAGTCTTTGCGAATGGTTAGTATTTGATCCTCTACTACCAAACGGGTAGCCGCATCCATTTGTTTCCCTTCATTGATCACAAATTCCTGTACATAGCCATTCGTGCCCTTGGCTTCTATACCCATTTGCTGGTATTGATGAACAAGGTATTGCATGGCCAGTTCTTCACCTTTGCTACCGGTTAAGCGACCTTCCAATTGATCATCGGCCAGGTATTGTACATGCGATTTCAAAGAAGCCACCAAAACCGCATTGGCTTTTTCTTCGGCTATTCGCTTTTTACGTTTACTCTGCGACCAGGAAAGAATAGGAACCAATACCAATAACAATAGTATTTTCTTCATAACAGATGCTTAGCTGCTGCAAAAGTACGTTGAGGAAGAGAAGTATGGCAAGTAAATGAATATTTTATGATGAATTTATTCTGCTAAGTCTATGAAAGCACATAACCTGCTCAAAAACAATTTTTAACCATATCAAAAAATAATTTTGAGAAACCAAACGGTTGCGCATATATTTGCAACCGAAAGGTTTCATAAATTAATCTTACTAGCATGCGCAAACTGAAAGTACAAGTCCAAATAAGCATTGATGGATACATTGCAGGACCCAATGGAGAAATGGATTGGATGAATTTCAACTGGTCTGATGACCTTAAACAATATGTAACTGAACTCACCGGTACCATTGATACCATTCTTTTGGGGAGGAAATTGGCAGAGGGATTTATTCCCTATTGGACTGAGTCGCTGAACAGTGATTCTCCCGCCGATGGTGCCGATGTTTTTGTGAATACTCCAAAAGTTGTATTTACCAAAACATTGCATGAATGTCCATGGGAACGTACTAGTCTTGCAAAAGGAGAGCTGCGACAAGAGATACAAGCTTTGAAGCAAATTAATGGGAAAGATATGATTGCCTATGGTGGAGCCGGGTTTCTTTCGGCTTTAATAGAAAATAATTTAATAGATGAATTGCATTTGTTTGTAAATCCAACTGCCATCGGAAAAGGGTTACCTATTTTTCAGCAGTTACAAAAAAAGCAAGCCTATACATTACTTCAATCGAGGTCTTTTGATTGTGGCATAGTCGTACTAACCTATCAACCCGCTTAAGATGAGACGTGATGTATTCCAGGCTATTGCAGACCCTACCAGAAGAGCCATTATCGCATTGATCGCATTTCAAGCCATGACACCCAATGCCATTGCTGAACATTTTGATTCGAGCAGACAAGCTGTTTCCAAACACTTACGCATACTAACAGAATGCCAGTTGGTAGAGCAGGAACAGTCTGGCCGAGAGATTTACTATACCCTTAACGCTAAAAAGATGAAAGAAATCGATAAATGGCTGGAACAGTTTCGTTTGCTATGGGAAAACAGATTCAGCCAATTAGATAAAGTCTTACACACCCTTAAAACACAAAAGAAATGAACAGCAATCTTTTATTCGACTTTACAGTGAATAAAGAAACCAACACCATTCATGTAAAGCGCGAATTTGTCGCCAATCTGCATTTTGTCTGGGATGCCTGGACAAAACCTGAATTGTTGGATCTCTGGTGGGCACCCAAACCTTATCGCACGGAAACAAAATCCATGGATTTCAGAGAAGGCGGTTATTGGCATTATAGAATGATTGGTCCGGAAAGTGATTGCCACTGGTGCCGCGCAGACTATGAGCATATTGATAAACATGTGGTCTTCTCAGGATTGGATGCATTTTGTGATGAAGAAGGAAAAGTGAATCCAGACTTCCCACGTTCTCACTGGACCAATCGTTTCAGTGAAAATGAAGATGTGACCACGGTAAATATTGTAATTGCTTATCAATCACTCGCTGACTTAGAGAAAATTGTAGCGCTCGGATTCAAAGAAGGATTTACGATGGCATTGCAAAATCTGGATCAGTACATTGAAGCGCAATTTAAGTTACGTGCAGAAATGAAAACTAGCACTAAAGAAAGAGTGTGTACGTATTTGAATTTCCCGGGTAATACGGAAGAGGCTTTTCTTTTTTATCGTTCTGTTTTCAAAACTGAATTTACAACTGGAGGTATCAAACGTTTCGGTGAACTTCCTGCCAGTGCCGATCAGCCACCGATAGCCGATACAGTAAAAAACATGGTACTACATGTAGAGCTACCGATCACAGCTAACCATATGCTGATGGGTACGGATGCTCCTAAAGAAATGGGCTTTACTGTAACGCAAGGGAATAATATGCACATTAGTCTGGAGCCGGTATCCAGAGCAGAAGCCAAGAGAATTTTTGATGCTTTATCTGCGGGAGGCACCATCAGTATGCCTTTACAAGATATGTTCTGGGGCGCTTATTTTGGTAGCTTCACAGACAAGTACGGTATCAACTGGATGATCAATTGTCTTGCCCCATAAAATTCTGTATATTTCTGTGCCTTCAGTGGCAATTTCTTGATAGCAAATTATTTGCTACTGAAGACACAGAAGGACACTGAAGAAACCCAATAAAAAAACTCAAATGCCAACCAAATCAACCAAACTCATCTACTGGATCACCACTGCCTTATTTGCAGGATTCATGATCTTCTCTGCTATTCCCAATATTTTGGTGAATGAGGAGTCCAAACAATTTCTATCCGGATACCTTGGTTATCCCGAATATTTTATTCGTTTCATTGGTATTGCAAAATTGTTAGGATCCATTGCGATATTGATACCATTCTTGAAAAAGATCAAAGAGTGGGCGTATGCGGGACTGTTCTTTGATCTTATTGGTGCTGTATATTCTGTGATTAGTGTTGGGGGTATTGACCTTAATATGAGTATGATGATACTTGTATTTGGTGTGGCAATTACTTCTTATCTCTACAGTCAGAAAATGTATTCCGAATCAAACGATCATTCAAATGATTAATAGCTACAGACTTAAGTCCGTAGCTATTTAAATCATTTGAATTATTCGATTTTAGTATCGATCTCAGCAACCACCCGTTTCGTAAAAGCTTCTGACCAAATATTCCAATGATCTGCTCCGGGTATCAATTCTGTAACAACAGGAACTTTCGCTGCAACCGCTTTTTGTGTAAATGCGGTTACCGCTTCATTCAATAAGAAATTATCGGCAGCACCGGCATATACATGCACTTTACCATTGATCTTACCGGATAGTTTTGAAGCATTTCTTTGAATGAATTTACCAGATCATAAGGTTCCCAGCTTTTTACAACAGCAGGATCTACTTTTCCGGTAGTATGGTCATATACTTGTTGAGGTCTGCCGTTTTTATCAGGCACACCAAACTCTGCTTCAAACGCCTGCAGTTGCTCTCCATCACCGGTGAAGTTTTCAACAGCTGCCATAACTCGGGTGGTCATGGTAGGTGTTCCTTGCATAAAAAATATACCCCGTTCTTTTCCTTCTTTATTGGTATAGAGGTTTACATCTTTTTCATACAAATTGATACCGATAAAAGAAGTGAAGTCCACCGGATCCGGCGATACCGACCAACAACCTCCAAATGCATCCGGATAATTCAATTGCAACCAAAGAGAGCCATAGCCACCTGTACTTTGTCCCATCACAAAACGCTGACTCGCATCTTTTACTATCCTGTATTTGCTTTCCAAATGTGGAATCAATTCTTCCACCAATGCCTTTCCCCAGGGACCATTCACCCTTGAATCCACAAAAGCATGAAGACCGAAAGGAGACTGTGTTTCAGGATTCAAGTATACATAGATTTTGTCTTTACCCATATCCATCCCGTACCGTCTTACCGGCATGGAACCCTGCATATCATAATGTGTACCACCCCAACCAGGTATAACAAATACAATGGGGTACAAACGCGTGCTATCATTTTTATAAGAAGCAGGCAAACGAACGGCTGCTTTCATGAAAATATCTTTTTTGCGAAAATCAGATAGTAGTTTGCTTTTAAAAATCACTTCTTTCACCTGCTCAGTTTCACGAATAATGGGTGATGCAATAAAAGAAGTAAGCGCAAGTGTAGCTGTTCCCTTTCCTTGTTCATCTACATACAGTATCGCTTCTTTTCTGGCATAAATATTTCCTGCATTGAATGTTCCGCGTTCTTCAAAGTCTGTATCCAAAATACCGGCTATTTTATAATAACCCGGTTTTAATGTAGACATACCATTAGGCAGGTAGCGATTACTAGCTTGGTCGGTCGTTACGGTTATTTCATCCTTGACATCTTTTACCATCCATGCAAACATGGCCTGAGAAGGATCAGGATTATTGGGAATTCTTTTTGTGGTATCATTTTGGGTAAAGATGTAGAGTTTACCGGTATAGGTTCTATTCAAAGAGGGGTCTGTAAATACGCGAATTTGAATCTGAGTCCAGGCTTTAGTACCTAACAATAATAAAGTGATGAGTGTAATGATCTGTTTCATGCAAAGGATTTGGTGATAAAACGCGATATGAATTTAGATGTTACATCATTTTTTTACAATCACATGATTATGTGAGTCTACGCTACATTCACATGTTCAAACTAAATCAGCATCCTAAATATGCTTTTTCATCTTTGGCTATGGGTCTTTCATAATTAATGTAAAGAATCTCATAACCAGTACATATACGCACATTAATCTTTTTGAAAAAATAAGGTGTAATTTAAGGCTGCGTAAATGTATAAAGGAAGAACATCTGATCATTAACTTGAATGAATCAAATTCCCTATGACAATCATAGCTATTTTATTCCCTTTTCTATCTTTCATGTTAAGAGGTAAAATATTTACAGGCATCTTCTGTCTGATTTTACAAATCACTATACTGGGTTGGATCCCTGCTGCAATTTGGGCTGTTATTTCGTTGCAAAATGCAAGGGCAGACAGACGAACAGATAAATTGGTTCGTGCTATGAAGAAAAATAATAGTTGATCATCAACTTTTGGAAAGTTCTAGTACCTAACTATTTATGCGAATCAAGGGTTGAAAACCTGATTTAGGAATGCTGCTGCGATTTTTCCAAAGATATGAACGAGTAGTCCCTTT
>NZ_JBHYCW010000034.1:0-34410 GCF_051861365.1 Sediminibacterium sp.
CTGAAAATAACCAAAAAGGAGGCGAATAAAGCCTCCTTTCTTTTTTAAAATTTACTTTCACCGGACAGCAATGGCTTTGAGCTACGAGCTACGAGCTGTGAGCTATGAGCTGAGTACTTTTAGTTAAGTGTCCTTGTTTCTTTCAGGCTATAAATATAATAAGACATTATGTATCGAGACCTCGGCTCGAAGCTCGTAGCTCACAGCTCACAGCTTCCTCACTATAAACACCGCCGGCACCGCTCTCTGCCCTTCTTTATCACTTGGCTGGATGGTTTGCTTTCCATTGATGAGTAGACAACTGCTGCCGCCGCCATCGAGATTCAGTGCTTCTGTGCAGCCGATGTCTTTTAGCATTTGTGCGAGTTGTTTGAGGGTGGCTCCTTCTGCTTTGCCGGGGAATCTTCCTTCGACTACTAAGAAGATGAGTTGTCCGGCTGCGGTATAACCCATGGCTGATCTTGGATGTTTATCATCGATGGCTTTACCGGCGAATTTGATTTCTTCGTTATTGGTGATTTTGATTTCAGCGTTTTGAATGAGTACCGGTCCGCCCCCAACAGCCGTTTGCATTTTCCATTTTTTGAAAGCACCTTTTTGTAGCATGAATGATGCAGAAGGATCTGCTACACTGTCTTTGAAAAAAGGAATGGGTTGTTGACTGGCATAAGCATAACGAGCCGCCGTATCAGTATATAACCAGGCAATATCTGCTTTTCTTTTTTTGCTGATACCGATTGCACTACCAAAAGGATGGCGATAAGTCAAGGTATCTTTTCCTCTCCCTGCAAGGGTGTGTTGTTGATAGGCCAATAGTTGTCCATCCTTGATCACCACATTCAGGTTGCTGTTGTGTACAAATTCAAAGAAGGTTGTATTCATCACCAACAAAGGACGTTGACCATCCTGTTCAAAAAATTGAGAGGGTGTATATCTTTTGCCATTTCCGACAGCTGTGGTGAATTCAAGTTGTTTACTATTTAAGTCAGCGGCGACATAATAAGCGATATTGGGTTTGCCGTCTAATAGTGTGGTGGTTTTGTAGACATGTATGGAACCAGGTAAGGGTTGATAGAGGCTGTCTACATTGATCCATTGTAGTTGGGCATTTCCTACCGTGTTTATGAACAACAGTACCAAGAGTATCCACTTTATTTTTTTCATGATGGTTGTTAAGGGTGATAAAAATAAGAAACAAGAAATAAGAAACAGGAAACAAGGAAGGGACAAGGATCAAGAAAAAAGAAGCAAGATTTCTTACACCAAAAATACCCCGGAAGGGTAACAGACTGTAGAAACCAGACATTGATTTTGATTTTCCCAACCCCAGAGGGGTTGCACATGGAGTATAGGGGGCTATCCATATAGAAACCATCATGTTTCATTGCGATCGCAGATCGCGTCTGCGACGGGGGATTTTATTTCAAGATTTGTAAAAACGCTGTCTGATGTTATCAGATTCAATTACAGTAAATGCACCTGCAAGAAAAATTTTTTGACCTATCAATAAAGTAAGTAATGATGAAGCTGCAAACGCTGGGTGACTCCCTTTTTCTCTAAAAAATACAACTGAAGGTGGATTATCTTTGGCGTATTTGAAAATCAACTCGCCATAATCTCTATCGAAAGTGAGTATAATTAAATTTTGTTCTTGCGCCATTTTGATGACTGCGATATTGTCAATTCCCGAGTAGTCTTCCTGTATACTCTTTACGATGTATCCATTTTCCCTTAGAAGAATGGTGCTTGGACGGGGAAAATTTTCATTTGCTAAAAACATAACTATGCAGAAATCGGGAAATAAAGCTCTTGCTGAATACACTCTTGTAAATAGGCAAATACTGCTCTTAAGGAATCAGTAGAGATCGTAGGATATGCTTCCAGAATTTGTTTTTCTGTCCAACCACTAGAAAATAATTCCAAAATCAATTCCACAGAAATTCGGGTTCCTTTAATGATAGGTTTTCCAACTAAAACCTGATGATCAGATACTATGTAATCTTGCCATTTCACACTGTAATAATACTAATTTTTAAAGAACTAGTATGCAAGAAAGTTATACATTAAATAAGCCGATTCGCCTGATGCATAAGGATTTCAAAAACAATCGACAATCGAAACCAACTAGCATGGAACTGCCCTTCGTCGCAGATAATAACCTGCGGTTATGAATGCTCCTCAGGGTGACAAGTATTTAGCTAGCATTTAAGGGGAGAGGATTGGCTGTGCCAATCCTCTCCCCTTTTTACGATTCGACCACACGTCACCCTGAGGAGCCTCGCGATCCGCCGTGGCGGATCGTGTCGGCGACGAAGGGGCTAGCCGTTATTCTTTGGGTAGTTTTCTCGAAGAGAAATCCATGATCTTTTCTTTTTGAACAATTGATACGTTTTTGAAAATAAAGCGACCGTATAGGGCTAAAAATGTACTTTACCCTTTGGTGATATTTCCCCTGTCACCCTGAGCGTAGCGAAGGGGGACATCCTCCGTACTTCAGCCGCAGATCCTTCGAGAGTTCTTCGAGAATCCTCGAAGCCGCTTCGGGAATCCTTCGAGAAGTCTCGAAGAACTCTCGAAGAAACCTCGAAGAAAGACCGAAGGATCTACGAGGATGATACATTCGATCCCCTAAGCCTGTTCGAAACTTTTTCGAAGAAAAGATACCAACATATAGGAAAAACACTATATTAGTGTTCCCCACCTTTTTCCCTCCCCATAGAGAAAATTATATTGTTATTGGTAGTGACCTTAATTGGTAAGACTATAAATGATTCGAATGTTTATAAGGCAGCACATATTCGATTTACTACAATAAAAATCAATGAATTCATAAAAAATGAAGCTTAAAATAGAGCTATATATACTATCCCTTTGGCTGCTTTTCTTTTTGCTTTTCGCAAATAAGATTGACTTGCCGATGTGCTTAGGAAAGAACTGCCAATTTATAGGAACATTAGAACTCTTGAAGAAAAATTGGATTCCTGCAATTTGTATTGTTGGTATGGGTTACGGTTTTTTTGCTTTTTGGAGATTCAAATACAGAGTAATTGAATCAAGTAAACAAGGACCCTGGAAAATTGAAGAAATTGAAAATATAAGTTTTGAAAACCTAGGGTTCTTGGCTACCTATATAATTCCACTTCTTTGTTTCGACTTAGATTTTCATCTTGACGAGGGAAGAAACGCATTTATGTTACTTCTCGTATTGGTTGCGATTGGCGCTGTTTACATTAAAGCAAATCTTTATTATACAAATCCAAGTTTGGCTCTAATGAATTTTAGAGTTTATAGGATTACCTATAAAGACCAAGATACTATCAAAAAGGCGATTGTTTTGTCAAGAGAAAAACTAATTGTTTCAGACAAAATCTTTGCAAGACACATTGATGAAAACGTATACTTCACCCAAAAGCCAATTTCATGAATAAACAAGAACTACAATCTGCAATTAGTTTTTTATTCGACCCCAATGCTATCTTAGGAATTGAGCTATATTTAGTTCTTGAAACAGATGAAGGTACAGTCTTAAGACTCGCTGACTTAGGTGATGGATCATTACCTGCAGAGGTACGTAACGGCTTTTTAGAGTATTTGAATGGAAGAACCAACTTGAATGAAGACGCTTTGGTAAAACCACTTTCCGAACTCGACCCTCTAAGAACAACAATTCATCATTACGATTTGGAAGGGATGCCAGATGGATTAGATATCATCAAATCTCCACTTGTTGCAGAAGAAACTGCGCTTTTCAACTTTCAAGTAGACAAACTTGATAAGGTTAAAGCCTTCTTAATCAAATTATCTTCAGTTGACCACCATGTTGTTTTGTATAAAAAACATTACCACTTAAATTTATTAAAGCAAGCAAAGGTTTTTTATTTCGTAAAAGACAATGAAAGGTTTGTCAAACCAAAAGAAGGAGTTCTAAAATTTTCGTTCTCAATTGATTTTATGAAAGTAGGCAATGAGATAATCGTATATGACATTAAATGCCTTGAAAGAGAATTTAAATTTGATAATATCATTATAAATAATGCTAAAAATAAGATGTTAGAAATTTCTGCTTTGAATTTTGTTGAGAATATTACAGAGCTTGAAGAATTTGCTGAAAACAAGATAGGAGCAAGAAAGATATTAAGTATAAAATCGAATTCACCTGTTCTTAAGTTACAATTTGACCAGATAAAATCCTTTGTAAAAAATCACCCCTATTTGAAAAAAAGATTAAAATTTAACGATACTGAATCAATGTTCCGATTTCACTCACAGATTTCAAAAAATTATTTTATCGACTTACTTAATGACAACTATCTAACTTCTGACTTGACTAGTATTTTTTATAAAACAAATGTAAAGGACGAAATGGCAGCAGAAGAAGATGAAGAGGTAAACTCATGATTCCCGATATAAAGTTTACAAGAATGATAGCCGATAATATAATAATTACCAACGTTTCATATTAATTTTTCACTAAAAAAAGCATACCCAATACTAAAAAGTTAATGAATTATTCTTCATAAACACTCGAAGACGGTGTTTATCAATATAACTTACCTTTACGAACTGAATTTACTATGGAACATGACTCAAAAACAATTAGAAGATTACCTCTGGGGAGCAGCTAATATTCTGCGTGGAATGATTGATGCGGCAGACTTCAAACAATATATTTTCCCTTTACTTTTTTTTAAACGGGTGAGTGACCTGTATGATGAAGAATTTCAATTGGCTTTGGAAGAAAGCGATGGAGATTTGGATTATGCATCTTTCGCCGAAAACCACCGTTTTCAAATACCCAAAGGTTGCCATTGGGAAGACGTAAGAAAGAAAACCGTTAACGTAGGCGAAGCCCTTGTAAAGGCTTTTAACGGAATTGAGAAAGCCAACTTTGAATTACTGCACGATGTGTTTGGCGATGCCCAATGGACCAACAAACGCAGGATGAGCGATGAAAAACTGCTTGACCTGATTGAGCATTTTAGTAAAATGAATTTGAGTATAGCCAATGTGCCCCATGACATTATGGGCGAAGGCTACGAATACCTGATTAAAAAATTTGCAGACGATAGCGGACATACAGCTGCTGAGTTTTATACCAACCGCACGGTGGTAAAACTAATGACACAAATTACCGACCCTAAAAGCAACGAAAGTATTTACGACCCTACCTGTGGCAGTGGTGGTATTTTGCTGAGTGCCGCTTTGCACCTGAAAGAGCAAGGCAAAGAATACCGAACGCTGAAACTATACGGTCAGGAACTGAACCTGATTACTTCCGCCATTGCCCGTATAAATATGTTTATGCACAATGTAGATGAGTTTTTGATTGTGCAGGGCGACACCTTAGACAGCCCACAGATATTGGAGAATGACGAACTGAAAAAGTTTGATGTTATAATGGCTAACCCACCTTACAGCGTAAAAAAATGGAGCCAAAGCAAATGGATGAACGACCCTTTTGGACGCAATATTTGGGGAACTCCACCGCAGGGTTGTGCCGACTATGCGTTTCAGCAACACATTATGAAAAGCCTTAAGCCCGAAACAGGCCGTTGTGTAGTGTTGTGGCCGCATGGTGTATTGTTTAGAGACATTGAAGCCGACATACGCAAACGCATGATTGAAGAAGATTATGTAGATGCCGTAATTGGTTTGGGCAAAAATCTGTTTTACAACAGCAGCATGGAAAGCTGTTTGCTGGTGTGCCGCATGAAAAAGCCCAAAGAGCGAAAAGGTAAAATTATTTTTATAGATGCCAAAGAAGAACTACGCATAGAACGCACCAATGCATGGCTGGAACCACAGCATATTAAAACGATAAGCGATGCTTATTGGAAATTTAAAGATGCCGATGGCTTTGCTAAAGTAGCTAACAACAAAGAAGTATTAGACAACAACGGCAACCTGAGCATACAACTCTATGTGAAGCAAGCTGCTAATACCATTGAATACAACACCGAAGAACTGATTGCAGCTGTAAAGACAGGGCAAAAGCAGATTAACTCTTCTATGGAAAACTTATTTACTCAACTGAAAAATATAGGAATAGAAGCATGAAGTTGAGAAAGCAAAAATGGCGAACTGCTCCATTAGGTGAAATCTGTAAACTAGAATACGGAAATAATTTAACCGACAAAATGCGAAAAGGCGGTTCTGTTCCTGTGTATGGTTCAGCGGGTGTCGTTGGTTGGCACGATAAACCTTTGACAAATTCTCCAACATTGATTGTAGGAAGAAAAGGTTCAGTTGGCAATGTATTTTATTCTGAAATACCATGCTTTCCAATTGATACGACTTATTATGTTGAAGAAACAGTCTGCAAAGAAAATTTAAGATGGCTTGAATTGTTTTTAAGTAATTTCAATCTACGCCAACTGAATATGGCAACTGCTGTTCCTGGATTGAACAGAAATATTGCTCACCTAATCCAAATCCCCCTTCCCCCACTCGAAGAGCAAAAGCAAATAGCGGCATTGTTTCAAAGCATAGAAACGGCTATGGAGCAGGTGGATGATCAAGAGAAGAATTTGAAGGAGTTACAAAAAACATTGGTGAATGGTTTAGTGAATACAGAACCTATTTTCGGGAATCTACTCAATAGTAAAAACTGCACACCAACCAACATGGGAGCCATTGCAGAATGTGATAAGAAATATCCCGAACACGAAAAAGAAGTTGAACGCTTTGTGGGTTTAGAAAATATAGAACCGGAGAATTTTCAATTACAAGGTTTCGGCTTCGTAGCCAACGGAACCACATTTACCAAACGCTTTGCAAAAGATGATGTATTGTTTGGCAAACGCAGAGCATATTTAAAGAAAGTTGCCGTTGCCGATTTTGATGGAATATGTTCAGGCGATATTTTGGTAATAAGAGCCAAAGCCAACAAGATTTTGCAGGATTTATTACCTTACTATATTTCAGCAGAAGCATTTATTAATCATGCAGTAAGCACTTCGGCAGGTTCTCTTTCACCAAGAACCAAATGGAAAGACTTAGAAACTTTTGAAATTGCAATTCCTGATTTGAAAACTGAGGAAAAGATTTTGGAAGTATTGCAACAGTTTGACAGAACCATTAAACAACTCAAGAAACAAAAAGTTACCTTAAAGCTGTTGAAGCAGAAATTATTGAATGAGATATTGGAGTAAATATGTTTGATGAAATAAAAAAATATGAAAATAGTGGGCACTTTTTTTTCAAAAAAGGAGACATCCTCTCAATCGCGAGCAAAGAAATTCCTAATTTGCCAGGTGTTTATTACATAATTAAAATTGCAAAAGAAAGAATTGAATTGGTGTATATTGGCAAATCAGGCACGATGCGCCAAGACGGGAACTTTGGAGACCAAATGTTGAAAAGACGAATCAACAATAAATATGACGGCGTAAAACGGCAACAATATTTTGACCAAAAACTACAAGAAGAAAAGATTGAGGCACTAGATATTTATTGGTTTGTAACTTATGATGAAAAGCATATGGATTTACCGGGTTATGTTGAGGGCTTGTTATTGCAGCGTTTTTTTGAAGTCCATGGCACACTTCCTCCTTGGAATAAAGAGTTTTAGTACTATCTACTCAAATAATAACTAAATTTGAAATAAGAATATTAAACAAATGAGCAAGATAAGAATAAAGAATTTCGGTCCTATCAAAGAAGGTTATCAGGAGAATGATGGCTGGTTGGATGTAAAAAAAGTTACTTTATTTATTGGAAATCAAGGATCAGGAAAAAGCACTGTAGCTAAATTAATTTCAACATTTTCATGGATGGAAAAGGCTTTATATAAGCAGCTTGCCAAAAAAAGTGAAATTACAAGGAAATCAAAGTTTGAAAATTATTATTGTGAATATCAAAATTTAAAAAATTATTTCAAGCCCAATACTGAAATTGAATTCGAAGGTGTAGCTTACAGTTTTCATTATAAGAATGGTAGACTAAGTATTGATGAAGTAAAAGGACAAAAATATTTAGTACCAAAAATTATGTATGTCCCTGCTGAAAGAAATTTTGTGAGTGCTGTATCACAACCAGAAAAATTAAAATATCTACCTAAAACGCTTTACACATTTCTAGAAGAGTTTGAACGCTCAAAAAATGAGTTAACTGAATTTCTTGAATTACCAATAAATAATTTAAGATTTTCATACGACAATAAAAAAAATATTTCTAAGATAATTGGGAATGATTATGACTTGCCGCTTTATGAGGCTTCTAGCGGTCTTCAATCATCAATCCCTCTCTTTTTAGTTTCGAAAAACTTAGCAGAAGGAATAGACAGAATTAGTGACAACTCTAAGAGTAGGGTAAGTCTTGAAGAAATGCAGACCTTGAGAACAAGAATTCTTTCAATATTAAGAAATGAAAAACTTACAGAAGATTTAAGAAATCAAGCTATCGAACTTTTATCTTCTGTTACAAAGAATGATTGCTTTGTCAATATTGTAGAAGAGCCAGAACAGAATTTATTTCCTACCTCACAACGTTCAATATTACAAAGCTTGTTAGAATTTAATAACTTAAATGAAGGTAATAAGCTTATAATAACAACTCATAGCCCTTACTTAATTAATTACTTGACCCATTCAGTAAAAGCTTATGGTGTTTTAGAGAAGATTAATAGAAGTACAAATTTATTAGAACTAAAAGAACAATTAGATCTAATTGTTCCTCTAAGGGCTTTACTTGATCCAAAGGAATGGGAAATATATGAGTTAGATGAGTTGACAGGCTCTATAATGCATTTAGGCAACTATAAAGGCTTACCTGAAGATAATAATTATCTTAATGAGCGTATGGGTGAGACTAATGAAATATTTGCGAACCTTTTAGAGATTGAAGATAAATGCCAGATTTCTTTGTAACACCTTGCGGAAGAGCAAATTGCAATCATAATCCGCCCACAATTGTTTGCAAAAGTGTCACTAATAGTAACACTTTTGGTCTTTGTGACGACCCTCCACCATCTACAAATCCTGCATACATTCAACATTACAATCAAAATGATTGGATTGCCGAAGTAAATAACCCTTTAGCTTTTGAGGTGACTTTCAAAGCGATAGATAATTGCGTAGAAGTTTTAAGACTCAATGACGAATTAGAATGCAGATGTGATGGTTTTTTGCATTATAATAATACGTTAATTTTTGTTGAGCTTAAAGATAGGAATAGCAATGGATGGCTCTCGAAAGGAAGAGATCAGCTAACGATTACTATTGAAAAATTTTCTGAAAACCATAATATAATCAATTACATCTTTAGAGAGGCATATGTATGTAATAAACAAAGGCCTTTAGCCATAACAGGAATTAACACTGAGATTCAAAAATTCAAAGACGATACGGCTAATATTTTAAATAATTCGGGGTTACTGCTAAAAGCAGATAGAAATATTCATCTTTAATGTCATTCAACGAACAAAATACAATAGAATATTTCATCATTCACCAACTCACAGGGGTGAACCTAAATGCTATGCAAGGAAATGTAGTAAAAGAAGATGCCGTAGAATATGAAGGGGGTGTAAAATGGGAATACGTTCAGGCAGATTTGTTGCAGCGTGACATTACTGAAGTTTTTGTTGAAAAGGAATTAAAAGAAGCTCTTTGTCGTTTGAATCCTTTTATTGCAGCCACTCCTGACAAAGCCGAAGAGGTTATCCATAAACTACGAGCCATTCTTATTACCGTTAACAATGTAGGTTTGGTAAGAGCCAATGAAGAATTTGCAAAATGGCTTCGCAATGAAGTTTCGCTGCCTATTGGTAAAAACAACGAACATCTTGCCATTCGCTTGATTGACTTTGAAGAGTTGAAGAACAACAGTTTTGTATTGTGTAATCAATTCAAACTAAGAGCAAGAGAGACCAAAATTCCTGACATTGTGATGTTTGTCAACGGAATCCCTTTGGTGGTTGGCGAAGCCAAAACGCCTGTAAGACCTGCGGTAACTTGGTTTGATGGTGCACATGACATCAATGTGGTGTATGAAAATTCCATTCCGCAATTATTTGTTCCAAATGTGTTTTCATTTGCAACAGAAGGCAAAGAAATATTCATTGGTGGTGTAAGAACACCTTTAGAGTTTTGGAGTCCTTGGCGTTTAGAAGATGAAAAAGACGAGTTAAGCCACTTTATCGGCTTACAAGATGTTGCCAAACAATTAACGCATTTGCTAAAGCCATCTACACTGCTTGACATTTTGCAGTATTACACGGTATACGCCACTAACAGCAAGAAGAAAAAAATAAAAGTGGTTTGTCGCTATCAGCAATATGAAGGGGCAAATGCCATTGTAGAAAGGGTAAAAGGAGGTCAAATAAAAAAAGGATTGATTTGGCATTTTCAAGGTTCAGGAAAATCTCTATTGATGTTATTTGCTGCTCAGAAATTGAGAAAGCAGCAAGACCTTCATAATCCAACGGTGATGATTGTAGTGGACAGAGTGGATTTAGATACACAAATTACAGCTACTTTCAACACAGCCGAAGTGCCCAACATGATTACTACCGATAGCATCAAAGAATTACATAAGCTATTGGAACAGGACACACGAAAAATCATCATCACAATGGTTCATAAGTTCAAGGATGCTTATCCCGATATGAACAAGCGGGAAAACATTATTGTGATGGTGGACGAAGCTCACAGAACACAAGAAGGTGATTTGGGCAGAAAAATGCGAAACGCTTTACCTAATGCATTTCTTTTTGGTTTAACAGGAACACCTATCAACAAAGCGGATAAAAACACTTTTTGGGCTTTTGGTGCTGAAGAAGATACAGAAGGCTACATGAGCCGTTATACGTTTCAAGACAGTATTAGAGATAACGCAACCTTGCCTTTACACTTTGAACCACGTTTGCCCAATTATCATATTGACAAAGAAGGTTTAGATATAGCTTTCAAAGAAATGGCAAACGACCTGAGCGAAGAAGACCGAAACAAACTCAGTCAGAAAGCGGCTAACATGGCAGTATTTTTAAAATCGCCCGAACGAGTTACTACTATTGTTGCCGACATTGTAGAACATTTCAAAGCACACGTTGAACCTGAAGGATTAAAAGCGATGATTGTAACGCCTGATCGTTACGCATGTGTGCAATACAAAGAAGAACTAGACAAACTGATTAGCCCCGAAGCCAGCGAAGTGGTAATCAGTTCATCTGCCAATGATGATTTTGATTTTAAGCAAAAGTGGGCAATGGACAAAGACAAACAGGAAAAAGTGGTTGAGAAATTCAATGATGCCGATTCGCCTTTGAAATTCTTGATTGTAACAGCAAAACTATTGACAGGTTTTGATGCACCCATTTTGCAAACCATGTATTTAGACAAGTCGCTGAAAGACCATACGCTATTGCAAGCGATATGCAGAACTAACCGACTTTTCCCAAATAAAACTTTCGGAAGAATTGTAGATTACTTTGGAGTATTTGACGATACAGCAAAAGCCCTTGCATTTGATGAAGAGAGTGTAAAATTGGTTATTAGCAACTTACAAGAACTGAAAGACAAATTGCCTGAATGGATGGAAAAATGCTTAACCCATTTTGCAGGTGTGGACAGAACAATTTCAGGTTTTGAAGGATTATCAAAGGCACAAGACTGCATAAATACAAACGAAAAACGGGATATCTTTGCAAAAGATTTCAGCAGCTTGACAAAGCTGTGGGAAGCATTATCTCCAGACCCAGTTCTTAACCAATTTGAGAAAGATTACAAATGGTTATCGCAGGTTTATACTTCTGTTAAACCATCATCAGACGACAACGGAAGACTTTTGTGGCATGCATTGGGTGCACAGACAACAGCTTTGATTCATGAGCACATTCATGTTTCAGGCATCAACCACGACATGGACGAAATGATTTTGAATGCAGAAGTGATTGACGATTTGATGAATAAAAAAGACCCGAAACAAGCAGAAAAGGTTTTAAAAATTCTCATCAGCCGACTAAACAAACATGGTAACAATCCAACATTCAAACGACTTAGTGAAAGACTCGAAACTATACGTGATAAGGCAGAGAAAGGTCTTATAAGTTCCATTGACTTTATTAAAGAACTTTGCCAATTAGCCAAAGAGACACTTCAAGCAGAGAAAGGCTTTGAACCAGTTGAAGAACAAAAAAATGCTAAAGCTGCATTGACAGACTTGTTTTTAGAGCTTAAAACAGACACGACCCCTGCTATAGTTGAACGTATCGTTAACGACATTGACGAAATAGTAAGAGTGATTCGTTTTGACGGTTGGCAAAACTCTACAGTTGGCGAAAGAGAGGTAAAAAGGGAATTACGTAAGGTACTTTGGACTAAGTATCAAATTAAAGACGAAGACTTATTTAATAGAGCGTACGACTATATTAAGCAATATTACTAAGATAGCTTCCAAATACTAGTCAACATTTGGAAAACTGCAAAACTTTCCAAATGTCACCCTGCTAACCCAGCCCCTTCTCCTCCATCCACTTCCCTCTCCCCCAACCCTTAATCACATGCTTCTCACTATGATAAGAAGAGCGTACCAATGGACCGCTTTCTACATAGTCGAAACCGAGGTCGTAGCCGATTTCGCGGAGTTCGGCGAATTCGTCGGGGTGTACAAAACGTTGTACGGGTAGATGTTTTTTGGTGGGTTGGAGGTATTGTCCGAGGGTGAGTACATCGCAGCCTACATTTACGAGGTCTTTCATGCTTTGTACCACTTCTTCTTTGGTTTCACCAAGGCCAAGCATCATGCCCGTTTTGGTGCGCATTCCACCTTCTTTGAGTATGCGTAATACGTCCAGACTTCTATGGTATTTCGCCTGTACCCTTACCTGCCGGGTGAGACGTTCCACCGTTTCCATATTATGGCTTACCACCTCGGGGGCTGCATCAATGATGCGTTGTACCTGATCAGCATTGCCCTTGAAGTCAGGGATTAATGTTTCGAGGGTGGTATCGGGATTGAGGTTTTTTACGGCTTTGATGGTATTGTACCAGATGATGGAGCCACCATCTTTCAGTTCATCACGATCCACACTGGTGAGTACCGCGTGTTTTACTTTCATCAGGTGAATGGCTTCTGCTACACGCTGGGGTTCATCCCAATCTACGGGTGCGGGTCTGCCGGTAGCTACGGCACAGAAGCCACAGCTGCGGGTACATACATTTCCGAGAATCATGAATGTGGCCGTGCCTTCACCCCAGCATTCGCCCATATTCGGACAATTGCCACTCTCACAAATGGTATGCAGTTTATGGGTATCTACTAAACCACGAACGTGTTTATAGCTTTCGCCAATCGGTAATTTCACACGAAGCCAAGATGGCTTTTGTATTTTGGAACTGGTAGGATCTACTTTCGCAACTACTGGTAACTCTTGCATGTACGCCTCTTTTTAAAGGCAGTTTCCGAACCCGGACTGCCACTCACTATGAAACAACAAAAATAGGTCACTTTCGTTTACCAAAAGTGAGGGCGACATAGGCGTTGAAAAAGAATGATTTTTCAGGGTTTAGCAGTAAAATGGGCATTTTTTGGGAATAGTATTCGGCATTCAATCCCACTTCAAGGGCTGAGAGTACTTCATTGTATCGACCATAATCAAAACGCAGCGCTGTTCTTACGTGAGCACCGGGTACAAATTTCATTTCGCCAAAGCCCTTGGTAATTCCGCCCCTGCCTAAGATAATGTTGGGATCGAGGAATAGATTATCGTTATTATCGTATTTGATCTGCTCCTGACGGTTAGTAGTGGGGTCCTGGATCTCGATATAATAGGGTTTTAGCATGCCTGCTGTTAATCCACCCCCATAAATGGCAGAAACAGCTACCCCATTTTTATTGCCTTTACCACCGATCAAACGCTGTTCTCCAAAACCGAGTTTCAGGTTATAGAAATTATTGCGTTTTCCATAGATATAACTGGAAACAATGAGGAATCCACCCGAGGCGCTGATGGTGGGTACTTTTTCTTCTTTGGGATGTTTGTGTTCACCCAATTCGATCCACCATAAACTGGTTTTATTGATGGTTTTGTATTTTCCTCTTTCGTAGAACATACCCCATCCATCGGTATTGAATTTAAAACCGAATGCACCTTGTTTGTTATAGATCAGGGCACCTTCTTCTTCTTGTTTGATCAGTTGATTGATCTTCTCCTTTCTCTCTGCCTTTTTCCGGGCTTTCTCCAATTGAGCGGGCGATTGCTGTGCAACAACAGCCATTGAACTCAGGAGACCCACAACGATGAATAGCTTCTTCACTTCCATTTGATTTGTTACTTGTAAATTTATGGCAAAAATGACGCAATGACTTCACAAATTATTTATAAAGGTGAATTACGTACCATCGCTACCCATTTACAGAGTGGCACCAGTATTGAAACCGATGCTCCTACTGATAACCAGGGTAAAGGTGAACGCTTCTCACCCACTGATCTTGTCGCCACTGCCCTCAGTGCCTGCATGGTAACCACCATGGCCATTAAAGCTCGCACCCTTAACATCGACCTAGATGGCACCCGTGTAGACACCACCAAAATCATGTTGAGTGACCCTCGCAGAATCGGTAAGATCATCGCCCATGTCTATTTTCCACCCACCCTCCAACTCGACGACAAAACCAAAGACCTCCTAGAACGCACCGCCAGGACTTGTCCTGTGGAGCGAAGCCTTCATCCGGAGATGGAGTTGGATATGAAGTTTTATTGGTAAATAGGTGTAAGCTTCACGCTACAAGCTGCAGGCTACACGCTTGATTTTTCGTAGGATTCAGCATTCTTCATTCCTATTGGAAATCTCATCACTTGCAGCGTGCAGCTTGCAACTTGCAGCTCTTTCCCTTGATTCATCCCCTCAACAATCTGTTGCCTACACTACACTCTAAACATCTTTTATTAACACAATATTGGGTGTGAAGTTCGAGGAGGGATTGGGTGTCGAGGGCGCTGCGGTTGGGGATGCCGGTGGATTTCCAGTAGCGTGTGATCTTGTTTTGCTCGGGTGCTAATTGGTAGAGCCAATGCAGTACTTTTTCTTTTTGTTGGGTATTGCCTTTTTCTTGTCCGTATGCAAATAATATTGGCACCACTACATTGATCATCAGATGGAGTAACATTTGTTGTCCAACAAAACGTGGTTCTGTTGAAACGGGTTCATCAAAAACGAAATGCGTATTCCAATAGTGACTGGCTTTTGTCTGGAATAATCGCATCAATTCCTCAATGCTGTTGACTTGTCTGACCTGATCCAACAAATGTTCTCGCTGATGAAGCAACATCGCCAATTGCGCTAAACGAATGGTGGGAAAAGAGGCTGGGCGCATACGCAGAAAGACCGGACCGCCATCAACAGTATCCAATGCATATTTCTTTTTCAGGTGTTGATGATTGCGCAACAAGGCTTTGGCATAAGCGTCTTTCAACCCTGTGTGTATCATTTTGGCTTGTCCGAATAAGAGTGCTTCTATTTCATCCAGATGATGACGATGTCTTTTCACTACGGCATATGGAATGGATTTGGCAACTCGTTCAAAAAAAGCCGCATTGATTTTAGATCCAAAACCGGCTGCCAGTTGCCACCAGAACACTTCATCCCAATGACCTTGGTTTTGTTGTAATAACTGAATGATCTGTTGTGATTTTCTTTCCAGTCTTTCTACTATCAATCTTTCTTTCCACGCAAACCATGCCAATTCATTTAATACCGGCAGATGATGATGACAGGCTATAACGCTGATCGTTTGCATCATACCGGTATAACGCTCCAACAATAAAGTAGATACCCGATTTTCTAAAACCAGTACGGGTATATGTGCTGGTGTGGCACCATCATCTGTCCATACTACATGTAAAATCACATTGTTGTAATGGGTGTCACCGGAATGTTTGTGCCGATGCCAGTCGGATGAGAGAATATGTAATTCAATATGTCCGGCCAAGATGGTTTGTCCGATTCGGATTCGTGCAGCAGAAAAATCAGGTCCCTGCTGGGTATTCAAAGTGCCGGGATGCAGTATCTGTAAAGGTTCACCGGATGTGGTTTGTAAATGTTGTTGTTGATAATATTGAAACTGCCAGATGTATTGTAATAAGCGTTCATTCATGATGCAGGTTTTGCCTGAAAAATAAATGCGTCGCTATTGCGGTTTCTACCTGATTTTATTTTTGGATGCGTTCCAATAGTTGCACTACCCTACTCACGGGTAATCCCATAACGTTGTAGAAATCGCCTTTGATTGCATGAATGCCAACTACGCCGATCCATTCCTGTATGGCATAGGCTCCGGCTTTATCGTAGGGCTGGTATTTATCGACATAAAAACGGATCTGCTCTTCTGTCAAAGCATGAAAGACCACTTCTGTAATGTCTGAAAATGCATGTTCTTCTTCGCCATTCATCAACACCACTCCTGTAATGACACGATGTGTTTGTCCGGATAATTTCTTTAAAATATCTATTGCATCATTTCTATCCACCGGTTTTCCGATCACTTCCTCATTCAATACCACAATCGTATCTGCAGCCAATATCCAACGCTGATCATTTGCGTCCAATTGTTCCCCAATCACTTTCGCTTTGTTTCGTGCAATATGAACCGGCACTTCTACCATCGACAAGCTTGCAGGAAATGTTTCATCGGTTGGTTGTACAATCACTTCAAAAGGTATCTCTGCCCACTCGAGAAGCATTTTTCTGCGTGGGGATTGGGAGGCGAGGATGATGGGGCGGGGTGATCGGGTCATCGGGTCATCGGGTTATCGGGTACTGGGTGCAAGGTACTAGGTGCTAGGTTGTCAATGCCTAAAATACGTTGACCGTTTTTAAACTTGGATTAATATTATTGATTTGGTCTCCTATTAAGATCTGATGATTTTTCTGATACTGTTGATTTATATTGTTTTCGATGCAAAAATCATTGGATTTTAATAGGGTGCTGTCGGCAGACAATTGTTCTTCAAAAGCAACAGGTGTACTTTTTTTCAGTGACTTATGTGGTCTCACGGTATTGTAATTATAGACTGCTCTTTGGGTCATGTTTACTAAGGAGGAATAATTCATCGGGTTGTAACCTTTAAGGTACTGATTCTTAATCGTTCCATTGATCCTTTCTGCATTAGGGTTTTCATAGGCCATTTCACACATACTATTCTTCAGTTTATCTTTTGTAAACTCCAAAAATGCCTTAGAATAATATTGACCTCCTCCATCAGAATGAAAAATGAGTGTTGAAGGCGGGCAACGATCTTTAACTGCCATCTGCAGAGCTGGTAGGCTTGTTTGTTCGGTTGTCAGAGATTCACTTACATTATAACCGACTATTCTTCTGGAGAATAAATCGATAATAAAGGTTAAGTAGTAGAACCTGTCTCCAATCTGATAATAGGTGATATCACTGCTCCAAGCTTGGTTGATATAGGTAAACTCCACACCCGCTACTAAGTTGGGGAATCTTATCACTCCGTTACTATCTGTTGTTCTTTTATATGCCTTGCTTTTTTCTAATTTAAACCCGTTTTCAAAGCATAGTTTTTCAAACCGATCCCTGCCTATATTCGATGGCCGAAGTATCCAATACAGTTGCCTAGCAGCTACTCCGGGATGCTCATTACGTAATTCGGCGATAATGGGCAATAACAACAGTTCTTCCCCTCGCTGAGAAAGCTGTCGATTCATCTTTTGATGAAAGGACTGCTTTGTATAACCTATATATCGATATACCTCGTTCATTTTGTATCGGTGGGCTTTTCTATGCTCCCAGAACCAGATGAGTGTTGACCAGAACGTTTTTTTTTAAAGTCAATGCCGTATTGCTCCGAAGCTTTTTGCATTTGCTTCTCCAAAAATTCTACCTCAAACTGCTTTTGACCTAACAGCTGCTCCAGTTCTGCAATATGTCGCTTCAAAGATTCGATCTTTGTAGTATCACTTGCGGATTCAACGACCATTTTTACCCCTTTTTTTCGCATAACCGAATATCGGTATATCCATTTGTATACTGATGTCGCACTTACAGCGTATTGCCTGCAAACCTCCGCAATTGTACTCACCCTCTTTTCTATTTCCTCCACCTTCTTACGCTTGAACTCCTCACTAAAATAACGCGCCTGACGCTCTGTTGACGTCAACTTTAACTGATCTACTCTTGCCATCTTTGATCGTTTTTGAGTTAAAAATTTATTCAAAAACGGTCAACATATTTCAGGCTACCACAGGTTATTGGTGATCGGGTGATCGGGTAATCAGGTTATCAGGGTTATCATTTTCTATTGTTTTACTATGGACTATTGACTATAAACTATTTGCTATGACCTATAAGCCATGAACTATCTGCCATGGACCATCAACCATGGACCACTCACTCATATAGCCTGAAAAACAACATCGACAAGATACCGGTTAGCATCACAAATTTAATGACGGTGCTGAGACGATGGAAATCGGCGGGGGTGTTGGATTTGAATAGTTTGGTTAAGATCCAGATGAGGGGTGCGATGATGGCGATCAAGCAATACAAAGCACTATGCCACCAGCCCATGGGTAATACATAAAATTGTAAGATCACCAGTGCGGCAATCAATACTACTAACCATACGGCTACAAATAATTTAGCTGCATTCACACCCCATACAATCGGCAGGGTTCTGCAGCCATATCTTCTGTCTCCTTCTATGTCTTCCATGTCTTTGACTACTTCACGGATGAGTGAGATCACAAAAGCAAAAGAAGCATATAAGATGGTTAGACGAAAGAAACGCACTTCTGAATGTCCTACAGATAGTAAATGTTTGATCTGTAAAGGTTGTTTGGAAAAGAACAAGATCAATATCACCCAAGCCGTAAGCAGTGATATCACCACATTACCTACCAATAATTGCTTCTTGAAATTGGTGGAATAAAACCATAACAATAAAATACTTCCCATGTTTGCTAATACCAGATGCCAGTACAAGGAAACGGGTAATGCATAGACCGTAAAAAATAATCCCAGCATACTGAGTAATAAGTGCCAGAAAATAACCCAGCGCCTGTTGATGACTGTATTGACTACTACTTTATCGGGTTTATTGATTTGATCAATATTCAGATCGAAATAATCATTGATGATATTACCTGCTGCTGCAATAAAAACAGAAGCCATTACAATGAACCAAAATTGTAATCGGGCAGCTGTTTCATCCGCACCATAAATGCGCTCATAGATACAGTACTCAAACAATAATTGAGTAAGTATGATGAACACCATATTGGGCCATCGAATGAGTCGTAAAAAAGCGCTGAGTAATTTCAAAAGAAAAAATTATACTACAAGATAAGTAATGCTGCACTGATTGCAGGTAAACAAACTATTATTTCGATGGAACGCTGGTATCTTCTCCCCAATCGTTTCGCAGTTTCAGCACTTTCTCAATCACATCACGCGCACATCCCATGCCTCCTGCCAGATGTGAGATATAGATAGACTTGTCTTTGATTTCTTGTGCTGCATCCGCCGGACAAGCAGGCAAACCTGCCAGTTGCATTACGTCCAGATCAGGAATATCATCACCCATGTACAATACTTCCTTCTTGGGAATTTGGTGTTGAGCTAAATAATCAGCGAGGATTTGTTGTTTGTTATGCGCTTTCATCCACACTTCTGTAACACCCAACTTATTCAATCGCTCTTTTACTTCCGGTGAATCTCCGCCGGAGATGATCAATACCCGATAACCTCTTTTGATGGCAAGTTGTAATGCATAACCATCTTTGATGTTCATTTTTCTAGCCATTACGCCATTGGGTAATACTAACAATGTTCCATCTGTTAGTACACCGTCTACGTCGAAGACAAATGTGGTGATATGTTGAAAGGTATTAAGCATTATTCTTTTTTTATTTCGGCTGCCCTTTTAGATGAGCTGTTTTAACCCAAAGTATCATTCCCAAAAGGTTACTCTCCGTTTACTTTTTTGCATGTCTGCCGCTAGGCAGGTCTTGACACCCTCCAGAGGCGGGCGAGCAAAAAAGTAACAAAAAAAGTCAAGGCTCTAGAAAAAAAGCTAAAATTTTCTTCGTTACGCTACAATGGATGAAGTCTAAAGCCCATCATAAAATAGTAATGCAACAAATCAATAATTCAGCTTTTGTACTAAGCCCAGCATCATCCATTGCTTAACGCTCCACTACGAAAATTTCTTAACGCTTTTTTTCTAAGGCCGGGAAATCAAACTATGAAAAGGTGATTTTTATTTTTGATTGTCTCTCCACTCATATACCCAAGCACTTTGGATCATTTCGAGATGTCCTTCGTTGCTTTCTTCACGCTTTCCTTCGAAATTAGGTATTTGCAGGATCCATTCCAGCAGGTCTGTGAAACGTATGCGATAGATTTTACTTTCGGTAAAATCATCACCAAAACGTTCATACAATTTCATGGCTATATCTTCATGATCTGCCCAATGTATTGGAGGTTCAAAATGGCTCATAGTAAGTTTGACTTTTAAGGATTGTGTCACACTCCAACAATCAATCCAGTTTATTTTGATAACTTTTTTTTCGCTCAGGCCGCTGGGCCCCGTCCCTGTTACTCCGCCTCAGGCGGACATTGGCCTCTGATCAAATCTCCGCCGCGGCGGATGATTTGATCTGTCTTCGCTACCTCGACACCGACCCCAATGAGACCCGTCCACAGGGACTGATTAAGAATGATCATTTTTATCCCACCTCAGTACTCAGTATTCACTATTGACAATTCACAATTCACTATTCACCCAAAAACTGTGTCTGATCCGGCAACGTCACTTCGATCTCACCTGATCCATCTTGTAATACACATTGACAACCCAATCTGGAGTTCAGTCTGGGGTTGATGGCGCGATCGATAAAATCTTCTTCTTTATCACTCAATTCTTCCAAATGCTCCATTCCTTTTTCAACGTATACATGACAAGTACTGCAAGCACAAACTGCCCCACAGTTATGATGTAATTCGATACCATTATCCAGACAAACTTCCAATAAACTTTGATCAGGTTCAATACCTGTTAAAGTAACGGGCTCCAGTCCTTTCTGTTCAAATTTTACCTTAATAGTGTACATATCGGTTCCGTTTGGAGTGCAAAAGTATCTCAAATCAGTTTCTTTGCGACAGCAAATCTGCTTTTTAGTCACGAATCACGGAATTTTCCTGCTAAAAACTACTGATGACCGAATTTATGGAGGATACTTTGGGTCATTTCATCATATATTTTCAACAAAACAGGCTCATCTGCCAATAAGGATCGGTGTTTTTCTATCGTTATACGGTCACCTCTGAATGCCGGTCCGGCCTGTACATTTTGAGGATGCTCAGTTTTGATTTGTTCAATCACCCCTTCTATCAATGGATAAAACCATGAAAATTGGATCTCTTGTTCCTGACTATAATCTGCTGCCAGATGGTATAAATGATTGGTGAAATTGGAAGTGATGGCGGCGATCAAGTGCATCTTTAATCGTTTGGCATCATCTGCTTCATGTACCTGATCGGATATACTACCGGCCAGCTCACGAATGACCTGTAATGACTTTTGATTGTTGGCGTCGATCATGATGGCACATGTGCCTAAAGTTGGCATATGAGTACGGATCATTTTCATCGGCCATAATACGCCATACTGTTCCGCAGCACCCTGCAATACCTCTTTTGATACTGCCCCTGCTGCATGTACCAATACCCCCTTCTTGATAATTAGTTGTTGCGCTAGTTCCTGAATGGATCGGTCACTGACAGACAGCAAAAACAGATCCGCTTCCTGTGGTAAAGCATTCATATGGTCAACAGCAACCGTTCCCAATTCATCCGCCAACAGTCGGGCTTTTTCGGGATGTCTGTTCCAGATGGCTTTGATGGCATGATTGGCTTGTTTGAGCGTTCTTCCCAATACCGTTCCTACATTACCGGCTCCTATCAGTACGACGTCCATATCTTTATATTATGGAAATGAAATTAGCACAAAGAGTTGTGATCGGCTACTATAAAACCAAACTACGTACCATCGGCTTGGTTTCTCCGCGGATGGCTGCGGAACAGGCTTTTAAAATATTCTGTACACCCTATACCAAAGGCGTCCATCAAAAAGAGCCGCTTGTTTTTCACAAAGCACATCCCCAAACTTTTAGATTTGAAGATTTAGAGATCAAGGGGTTTCAGTGGATACCCGAAAAACCCAATGGACAGAAAGTATTGGTGGTGCATGGTTTCAGTAGTTATGGTTATAAGTTTGAGAAATATGTGCAACCCTTATTAGCCACCGGATTTGAAGTTTTCATGTTCGATGCACCCGCTCATGGTTTGAGTGAAGGGAAAATCATCAATGCACTCATTTATAAAAAATTCTTAGCATCGATCGATCAGCGATTCGAGAAAATGGATGCTTTTATCGCCCATTCTCTGGGTGGACTCGCCACTTCCCTGTTGGCAGAGGAGCTAGAAGGAAAAAGAAAACTGGTATTGATCGCTCCGGCCACAGAAACCAGAACGGCTGTACAGGGGTTTTATAAGATGTTTAAGATTAAAGAGCCGGTTCGACAGGAATTTGAGCAGATGATTGAACGTATGACCGGCAAAACCATGGATCATTTTTCGATCACCCGAGTGATGAGAAATATCCAGCTACCCGTTTTATGGATCCATGATCAGCAAGATCGTATTTGTCCGTATACCGATACTTTACCTGTTCAAAAAGAAGGGCATCCGCATATTCGTTTTTATATCACGGAAGGATTAGGGCATAACAAAATCTATCGAGATCAGCAGGTGATTAAACATGTTATTGGCTTTTTAACAGAGGGATCTGAATACTCAGTAAAACGTGGTTGATGGAACACAGATTTTCATGATTGATCATGATAGATCATGAGAATCATGAAAATCCGTGTTCCATTAAAGTTCTCCGCTACGAAACTGATGGATGGGCCGCAGATTTTTTATGATTGTTATGATTTACGTGGATAGCGCTCTTCTATCATCATCTATCTTAAAAATCTGCGGCCCATACTCCTCCTTTATACGCTCCCAGCGTCACCTCTTACCTCTGAGACGCTTTATATCAGGAGAAAATACCCCGTAAAAACTCCTGATTTTGTGCACATTTTTTGTGTTTTCATGGTTTCACCTAATATTGCAGGGTAGCGAGGCCTGATTTTATACCATATATATAGGTATGAAACAGGTGGATTTACCTACAAATGATGACAAATTAAAGTCTGTCTCAGGGCAGAAACGGAACTGTACATGGCAAAGAATTTATTGATTGTTGAGTCTCCGGCAAAGGCCAAAACCATTGAAAAAATCCTCGGATCTGATTTTGAGGTGAAGAGTTGTTATGGTCATATCCGGGATCTGGAAAAAGATGATATGGGTATTGATGTCAACAATCAATACCAACCCCGCTATATTGTACCCGAGGATAAAGAACGTGTCGTTAAGGAATTGCGTCAGTTGGCTAAAAAAGCGGATGAAGTATGGCTGGCATCGGATGAGGACCGTGAAGGAGAAAGTATCAGCTGGCACCTGGCCGAAGTACTGGGCTTGGATCCTAAAACCACCAAACGTATTGTTTTCCATGAGATCACTGCCCCGGCCATTAAAAAAGCAGTAGCGCAACCCCGTTTCATCAATATGGATCTGGTAAATGCCCAACAGGCACGTAGAATCCTGGATAGATTGGTGGGTTTTGAATTAAGTCCGGTTTTGTGGCGCAAGATCGGTATGCAGCGTAGCCTGAGTGCCGGTAGGGTTCAGAGTGTGGCTGTGAGATTGATTGTGGAACGCGAAAGAGAGATCAATCAATTTGTACCTGAGAGCAGTTATAAAATTGAAGCGCTTTTTGCAGCGAAAGATATCAATCAACGTGATGTTACTTTCAAAGCCGAAGGACCTTCCAAGATCAGCACCCAACAAACTGCTTCAGATTTTCTGAAGAGTTGTAAGAATGCCAATTATAAGGTCATTGATGTTACCGTTAAGCCGGCCAAACGTACCCCCGCAGCTCCCTTTACTACTTCTACTCTTCAACAGGAAGCTTCACGTAAACTGGGCTATGGGGTGAGTAAGACCATGTTGCTGGCTCAGAAACTGTATGAAAGCGGTAAGATCACTTATATGCGTACAGACAGTATCAATTTGAGTGATACTGCTATGGCTGATATTCGAAAAGAAGTGGAGAGTAGTTATGGAAATGATTATTATCAGCCTCGCAAATACAAAAACAAAAATGAAAGTGCACAGGAAGCTCACGAAGCCATCCGCCCCACTTACATGAATAACAGAACGGTGGCTGATGAAGATACACGCAGACTCTATGAACTCATCTGGCGTAGAACCATTGCTTCTCAAATGAGTGATGCTGAATTTGAAAAGACCGTTGCTAAAATTTCCATTTCCACCAATAATGATACTTTGAGTGCTACAGGTGAAGTGATGAAGTTTGATGGTTTCTTAAAAGTATATCTCGAAGGAAAAGATGATGAAGATGAAGATGATACCGAAGGTATCCTTCCTCCATTGGCTGCCGGACAAGTACTCAACTTCCGCGAGATGACGGCTACAGAAAAGTTCACACGTCCGGCACCACGCTATACAGAAGCTTCATTGGTGAAAAAGCTGGAGGAATTGGGTATTGGTCGTCCCTCTACCTACGCTCCTACGATCTCTACGATTATCAAAAGAAATTATGTAGAGAAACGCGATAAAGAAGGTGTGAAGAGAGAAGTGAATGTATTGCGACTCACCCAGCAACAAGAACTGGAAAAAGAAATTCTCACTGAAAATACCGGTGCTGAAAAAGGCAAACTGTTTCCTACTGACTTAGGTATGGTGGTAACAGATTTTCTGAAACAACATTTCGGTAAAGTGATGGACTTCGGTTTCACTGCCCGTATTGAACAAGAGTTTGATGAAATCGCTGCCGGTAAAACACGCTGGAGCAGCATGATTGATGAGTTCTATAAACCTTTCCATGAGAACATCGAGCACACGCTCGAAAATGCAGAGAGAGCCAAAGGTGAAAGAGAATTGGGTGTGGATGAAGAGACCGGTAAAAAAGTCATTGCCAGAATGGGACGTTATGGTCCGATGGTACAGATTGGTCATGCTGAAGATGAAGAGAAGCCTCGCTTCGCTAAACTGAAAGCCAATCAAAGTATTGAAACCATTACTTATGAAGAGGCGATGGAACTGTTCTCTTTACCGCGTGTATTGGGTACTTATGAAGACCAAGAATTATCTGTGAATATCGGACGCTTTGGTCCTTATATTAAATTAGGAGATCAGTTCATTTCCATCCCCAAAGGCGAAGACTTGCATACCATTGAACTGGATCGTGCCATTGAACTACTAAAAGAAAAACAACAAGCGGATGCGCCGGTTGCATTTTATAATGAACTGCCGGTGACTAAGGGCAAAGGACGTTTCGGTCCGTTTATCAAATGGAATGATATGTTCATCAACATTCCTAAGGCTTATGATTTCGATAACCTTACACAGGAAAATATCAACGAGTTGATCGAGAAGAAAATGGAGAAAGAAGCCAATCGCTTCATTCAACAATGGCCTGCTGAAAAGATCAGCATTGAAAATGGTCGTTGGGGTCCATTCATCCGTTTCAATAAAAAGATGTTGAAGATGGGGCGTAAAGCCAATGGAGAAAAATATACTGCTGAAGAACTTGCTACCATTGAACTAGAACCCATCAAACAAATGATCGAAGCGCAGGTACCGAATGCTTTTGCGAAGAAAGTTGCGAAGAAAGCGGTGAAGAAGGCTGCGCCGAAGAAAGCTGCGAAGAAGAAGTAGGTGATCGGGTAATGGGGTAATCAGGTAATCAGGTTATCGGGTGATTGGGTGATCGGGAGGGAATATTGGGGATAGATTTATCTTCCTTTATTGGCACTATAAAAAATAGAGGGGTACATTTTTGATGTATCCCTCTATTTTTTTAAAACCCATTACCTGATTACCCGATAACCTGATCTCCTGATAACCCCTAAGGTCTCCCCATCTGACGCAGAAACCTTACGTGTGCTACCACTGCTTTACGCATGGTGGGGTATTCGATGTATTGTAATTGGTATTCCCTGCACACATTACGAACGATCTCACTGATGGCGGGATAGTGTACATGTGATATTTTTGGGAAGAGGTGATGTTCAATTTGAAAATTCAGTCCACCTACCAACCAGCTTACCAATTTATTCTTGGTTGCGAAATTGGCTGTGGTTTTGATTTGGTGGGCGGCAAATTCATCAGGCAGTTTATTGGTATCAATATCTGCGATGGGGAATTCAGTATGTTCTACCGTATGGGCTAACTGGAATACGATACTTAACACAAAGCCTGCAAAGAAGCTCATGATAATGAACCCGATCATCCAATATAACCAACCTACTGTTGCAATAGGAAGAACGATGAACACGATAGCATGATATACTTTCACACCCCAGAATTCTACATGATCATTCCAATTCATTTTTTTCAAAGGAACGGAACCGATCTTACGGGAGAAATATTTTTTGTAGTCAGCAAAGAAAATCCAGAATACATACAATAACATGTACAATATCCAGAAATACACGTGCTGAAACTTGTGTACTTTATAATGCTTTTGTGTAGGCGCCATTCGCATCAAGATACCTACCTCGATATCATCATCTACCCCATCTACATTCGTGAAGCTGTGGTGAATCATGTTATGCTTCATATTCCACATAAAGTGATTAGCGCCCAACATACTGATTGACGAAGCCGCAATGCGGTTCATCCATTTGTTGGTGCTGAAACTACCATGACTACCATCATGCATGACGTTGAATCCGATAGCGGCTACGAGTCCGCCTAAAATGATACATTCAAGTACCGCTAGGTACCAAACGGGTGTCATTAAAGTGAGATGTAAATACACCAGAATAAACGCAATGACCATGATGATGGCTTTTGTAAAAAGCTTGGGAGTTCCGGTAGCCGGAATACCTCTTTCATCAAAATACTGCTGAACTCTTTTCTTTAATTCTGTGTGAAGCGATTGTTTAACCGAGGGAAACTTGGGGGTGGTGACCTGTGACATGAGAATACTAAAAAATGATAATCAACAAAATAACAATAATTCTTTTACACTTCACTGTTAAAACCTGTTTTTTACGAAACTGTGGCATTCAACGACGAAACTGCGTCAATATTATTCTACAAAAGACTGACATTTCCACAGGCACTGAATAACTTGTTATTGACAAATACAAGGATTTTAATTTAGTTTGATAGTATAAAGGATAGGAATAGTACCATAGCTATGCAGGAAACAAAGGAAATACACGCATTATTTACCTTGATAGACGACCCCGATGAGGAAGTCTACTCTACCATCTCTGAGAAAATCGTTGAATACGGCAAGGGTATTATCCCCAACTTGGAACATTTATGGGAAACCACGCCCAGTGAAGATGTTCAGGAAAGGATTGAAATGATCATTCATAAACTTCATTTCACAGATCTGTGCAATGATTTTACCGCATGGAAGAACAGTGCTTATCATGACCTTCTGTTTGGCGCTTTACTGGTTTCGAAATTTCAGTATCCTGATTTACAAACCAGTCCTGTTTTAGAAGAGATCGAAAAAATCAGAAGAAATATCTGGTTGGAGTTGAATAGTTTTCTCACACCACTGGAACAAGCTAATGTACTCTCTAGCATCTTATACAATTACTGTAATCTGAAAGGTTCGGAGATCAATTATGAAAAACCGGATGAATTCTTTTTACATAAAGTATTGGAAAGCAAAAAAGGGAATACACTTTCCAATGGATTGATCTATCAAATTTTGTGTGATCAGTTAGATATCAATGCAAGGATCATCAATATTCCCAAGCAATGCATCATTGCATTTTTCCACTCCGACTTTGATCCTATTTTGCATCCCGGACATCCACAAGAAAAAATACATTTCTATGTAGATGCTACTACCGGACAAGCTTTTTCACATGCAGATATCGAGAGTTATTTCAAAAGAATATCTGTACCTCCTGTTGCTTCTTATTTCAAACCACAATCAGACAAGCGTCTCATTCAACAATTACTGGAAGAAGTTGCCAAATGTTTTGACAGTCCGGTGAATGCTTATAAGCATGCGGAATTGATGCAGTTGGCGGGGTTGTTGGAGGAGTAGGGTTATCAGGTTATCAGGTTATCAGGTTATCAGGTTATCAGGTTATCAGGTTATCAGGTTATCAGGTTATCAGGTTATCAGGTGAAAACTGACTTGTGAAATGCCTTATTGTGTTTACAACTATTTTTTTTCCCGATCACCCGATTACCTGATAACCCAATCACCCCTACCCCAACACCGCTTCCAAACTAATCGCCATATTATACGCTTTGCTCACAGGACAATTGGCTTTGGCGTCGGCGGCGCATTCTTGAAATTTTTCTGGTGAGATACCGGGTACTTTGGCGGTGAGTTGTAAATGAGAAGAAGTGATCACTCCATCTTCCAAAGTGATGGTGCATTTTGTTTCGAGTGATTCGGGTGTAAAGCCTGCAGCACCTAATACAAAACTTAACTTCATCGTAAAACAACCGGCATGAGCGGCTGCCATGAGTTCTTCCGGATTGGTACCTACCCCTTCTGCAAATCTTGAGTTGAATGAATATTGTGTTTGGTTTAATGTGGTGCTTTGTGTGGTTAAATGACCATTACCTTCTTTTCCTGAGCCATTCCACACGGCAGTTGCTTGACGTTTCATGGTGATTATTTTTTAGATTTGAAATAAATATTATCGCATGATCAGTTGGGCTGATTTTGAAAAAATTGAGATCCGCAGCGGAACCATCCTTGAAGTTACTGATTTTCCTAAAGCTAAAAAGCCTGCCTATCAATTAAAGATAGACTTTGGTCCTTTAGGTATCAAGCAATCTTCTGCGCAGATCACACATCATTATTCAGCAGCAGAACTTGTAGGCAAACAAATCATTGCAGTGGTGAATTTCCCACCCAAACAAATCGCCAACTTTTTCAGCGAGTGTTTGGTACTGGGTGTGTATGATCATCAAAATCAGGTGGTATTACTGCAACCGGAACGCAAAGTGGATAATGGTCAACTGATCGGTTAAACTGCCATTACAAAAGGATTTGTATATTGTTGTACCGATTCCTCTTATTAAACTGCCTTACCATGAGTGAACTCTATTATACGTATTATGAAAGTCCGGTAGGCTTACTCAAGATTGGAGGTACTGATCAATACATCGGTGAACTGAGTTTTGTTGATAACCCGGATCAGTTAACTTACGGTGAACCCGGTATCAGTGAGATCATGCATCAATGCACCGAAGAACTCATTGAATTTTTTCATGGCAGCAGAAAACAATTTACTGTTCCTATTCATCAAGAAGGTACTGAGTTTCAAAAAAGGGTATGGAGTGAATTGACAGAAATACCTTACGGCAAGACAATCAGTTATATGGACATGGCCAAGCGCCTGGGTGATCCTAAAGTCATCAGAGCAGCAGCCAGTGCCAATGGAAGAAATAATATTGCGATCATCGTACCCTGTCACCGCGTCATTGGCAGCGATCGCTCACTCATTGGTTATTCAGGAGGTATGTGGCGTAAGAAATGGTTACTGCAACATGAGTTTAAGATTACGCATGGGGTGCAGACTTTGTTTTGATTTGGGTGAGCGGGTGATCCGGTGGTCGGGTTATCAGGTAATCGGGTAATCAGGCGGCAGAGTTGACAGTTGATAGTTGACAGATCACATAGAATAGTAAGCTTCTTTCCATGGACTATGAACTATGGACCATCAGCCATGACCCATAAGCCATACGCTCCCTTACTTCATATCCTCGCTAGTAAAACTCAAGGGCAATAAACTTCCTGCTTGGGGGATTACATAGACATTTCCTTCCAGACCGGAGAGGATGAGTCTGATGGGATTTTTTACTCTTATCTCATATTCCAATAAACTTTGTCTACAGACACCACAAGGTGAAACGGGGTGATTGCTTTTTCCTTTGGTGTTGTTATAGCTGATTGCGATGGATTCAATGGCGACTCCGGGATGTAAAGTAGCTGCGGCTGATAGTAAGACTCTCTCTGCACAAATACCGACGGGGAAACTGGCATTTTCCTGATTGGTGCCTATCACCAATGCCCCATTCGCCAATTTTGCTACTGCACCTACTTTAAATGCAGAATAAGGCGCATAAGCTTGATCCGTTACTTTTCTTGCTTCATCCAATAATGATGCATCTTCTTGCTTCAATGCACTCGCATCAGCATATACTTCATATTCTAGTTTGTACTGTTGATGATTCATAAAAAACGCTTTTAGACAAAAAAGTCCTCAAAGCTTGCGCCATGAGGACCCTTTCGGTGATGTAAGTTACGAAAAAAAATAAAAACAAATATGTTAAAGAAACAAGAATGAAGGTACAAGAAAGAAGAAAGGATACAAGAACAAGGGAACAATAATCAAATAAGAATTCAAGGTAAAAGTGTAATAGTCAAGACTTGATCTGACAGTAAAGGATTTTTAAGCTGCTGGATAATTTTCATTCAGCAGCTTTTTCTTTGCTAAATATAACGATTCCTGCCATGTCTGCATAGGAGTCTTGCCGTAACAATACCTGCCACTGTGAGGTCTTTCATGGTTATAATACAGCATCCATTCATCAAGATCCTTTTGCATCTCTTCGATAGTGTGATATAGTTTTTTACGGAAGGCAACCGCATAAAACTCTTCCTGTATAGTTCGATGAAGCCTCTCACAGATGCCATTAGTTTGGGGATGGCGCACCTGAGTTTTGCTATGTTCGATACCTTCAATCTGTAGATACATTTCATACTCATGCTGATCAAGCCGTCCCTTGTATTCAGAGCCTCTATCTGTGAGTATTCGCATCAGAGGTATTTGTTGTTCTTCGAAGAAAGGCAGTACGCGATCATTGAGCATATCGGCCGATGTAATGGCATGTTTCCCATTGTACAACTTGGCAAAAGCCACACGGCTGTAAGTGTCTATAAAAGTCTGTTGATAGATTCTGCCGACACCCTTGATCATGCCTACGTAATAGGTATCTTGAGAGCCTAGATAGCCAGGGTGTTCCGTTTCGATTTCTCCCAATGCCTCACGTTTCTCTTTTTTGCGTTCCATGGCAATCATTTGGGCTTCCGTCAGAATGATCCCATCCTGCGCCACACGAGCTTCGAGTGCCTTTAAACGCTTATCAAATACTTCCAGATCATTGCGCCGCCATACGGAGCGAACACCCCCTGAGGAAATAATAATCCCCTTTTTGCGAAGTTCATTACTGACGCGGAACTGCCCCCAAGCCGGATAATCAAAAGCCATTCTAATGACAGCTTCTTCAATGGAGGGTTCTACCCGGTTTTTCAAAATAGGCTTACTACGACTGATTTCTAGCAGAGCTGATTGTCCTCCTGTATCGTACAACTCTTTGATCCGGTAGAAACTGTCTCGACTGTAGCCCATTAGCTTACATGCCTGACTTACATTGTGCAACTGCTCTGCAAGATTTAGCAGTCCTAACTTGGTTTTGATTAACTTAGTTTCCTGATTCATAATCTGACTGTTTGGGGTTGATTAATTAAGTGTGGTTACTTAAAATTAATCCCAACTGTCAGATTAAATCGTGACTTCTACAGTAAAAGAATTAAGCCACGACAATTCCATTCATTCACTTTACACCTTGACTCCTTCTATTCTTTCTTGTGTCTTGTGTCTTGTGTCTTGTTTCTTGAATCTTGTATTCTTTCTTGTATCTTGTTTCTTGTACCTTGATTCTTTTTATTTGATGCTTTTCATCAAACGCTTCCATCTCGGACCTTTATCCCAGCTAAACCAGATGAGGGATGCTTTTCCTACGATATGGGTTTCTGGAACAAAGCCCCAGTAGCGACTATCCTGACTGCGATGACGATTATCTCCCATCATCCAATAGTAGTTGTATTTCGTAATATAAGTATTGGTGCTCTTACCATTAATGATAAACTGACCATCTCTCTCTTCGAGTGTATTGCCTTCATAAGTAGCAATTAATCTTCTGTACAGAGAGATATTTTGTTGTGTTAGTCTTAATGTATCTCCTTTTGCAGGTATCCGAATAGGGCCATAGTTATCAATACTCCAAGGGTAATTGGCTTCATCTGCAGGGAAGGTTACACCGATATAATTCTCAGTATAAGGAGAATCGGATACGTAATTCGGCAGCTTTCTGAGTTTTGTCAACTCTTCAGGTGTTAGGTTGAATTTAAAGCTACTATCACTGAACATTTCCAGTTGTTGCTTGGTATCATCCAAATCAATTCCCAATTCTTCTTTTAAGAAATCAGGATCATAAGGTTTTTTGTTGGTGACAACAATATGTTCAGTTTGAGAACCACCGGGTACCATGGCAGGTTCTCCATTCACATATAATTGTCCGTTACGAATATGCAACACATCTCCACCAACACCCACACAACGTTTGATGTAGTTATCTGTTTTATCCATGGGGTGAACGATGATCGGAAACTCAGGACTTGCGAATAGTTCTTGTCTGTTGCCTTTGAAGGTAAATCGTAACACATCATAATAAGTTACCTTACTACCATACTCAGGTCTATTGATGATGGTATCTCCTGCCGGGAAGTTGAAGACGACTACATCATTTCTTTTCACTTCAGTAAAGGCAGGTAATCTTTTATAAGGTATTTGAATCCACTTTAAATAAGATGGTGTGGTTTGCGAAAAAGGCATGGTATTGTGTACAAAAGGAAATGACAACGGTGTCTGTGGAATCCTTGCACCATAACTCATTTTATTGACAAAGAGAAAATCATTCACCAATAAAGTCTTCTCCATACTTTCTGTAGGAATCACATACGCTTCAAAAACAAAAGTCCGGATAATCGTTGCCGCCACTACTGCAAAAACACCCGCATCCACCCACTCTCTTGAGCCCGGTTTCTTGTACGACTTGAATGCTTCTTCTCCATACCATTTTTCATCTTTTGAAAAACCCAGGTATGGGAAATAAATAAATGGTAATAATACAGTAGCCGTATGATGAATTAGATTGAATCGTTTGAAATGCATCACAAAAATAATCGTGATCCAAATGCTGATGAATTGTCCGGCAATAGGAATCAATTGCAACCAAAACCAGTATTTACGGATATGACATTTTTCTACGATCAGCCAGGTGTTATAAAATGGAACCAATGCCTTCCATGGTTCAATTCCTGCTTTTTTAAACATTCCCCACATTCCCAGATGCCAGCCAATAATTCCAACGATGAATAGCGTTAAGCCCATATTTAATTTTTTGCTAGAAACAAAAATATCCTTTTCAGACTGATACTGAAGCAATCAGATTAAAACTTTTGCTAAAACGGACGAATTCTTGCCGAATGCTGTATTTTTATACGATTGAGCGTTGTCAGACCTCCAAATCTTATTCATGAATCATTTTACGATCAAGGACATTGAGAATCTGAGCGGTATTAAAGCCCATACCCTACGCATTTGGGAACAACGGTATCAATTATTCATTCCTAAAAGGAAAGAGAGTAAGCACCGCTATTACGACAATGAAGATTTAAAGCATATCCTGCGTATTTCACAGTTGTACCATAATGGCGTTAAAATCTCTAAGATTGCCCAATTACCGGCTTCTTCCATCCGGTCGATGGCCATGGAGCAATATATAGGCAAACAAAATGCAGATGCCTATATTCATCGCCTGATTGAAGCTTCTATCGATTTTGATGAAGAACGTTTTGAAGAACTATTCGAACAGGCACTCAAGCAGTTTGGACTGGAAGTCACCATCATTGATGTGATGTATGCTTTCTTGGAAAGAATTGGGTTATTATGGTTAACGGATCATGTCATTCCTGCCCAAGAGCATTTTGCCAGCAATATCATCAAAAGAAAAATCATTTCGGCTCTAGATGCTTTGAAAACAAAACCCTCACCCAGTTCCGGCACTTATGTACTCTTTACCCCTGAGGGAGAACAACACGAAATTCCTTTGTTGCTCAATCATTATTTGATGAAAGCAAGTGGAAAAAAATGTATTTACATGGGTGTAGATGTTCCATTTGATGATATAGATATCTATGTAAAATTGAAAAATCCAAAGTACCTCTACTTCCATGCCATCACCCATCTGTATGAGCAACCCATGGATGATTTATTGAAACAACTCAAACAAAAATTCAGTCAGCAAGAAATTATTATGTCTGGCCCCCTTACCAAAGAAGTAACACTCGATATTCAAGGTGTGACACTGCTTAGGTCAATGACAGAGATGTTGGAGTTTGCGAAGAGGTGATCGGGTGATCGGGTGATCGGGTGATCGGGTGATCGGGTGATCGGGTGATCGGGTGATCGGGTGATC